>CAZUTZ010000104.1:0-8564 GCA_964623655.1 uncultured Wenzhouxiangella sp. | reverse complement strand
CAGCGGCGCGTCCTTGACCGCGGTGCCGCCTGCGCGCTGGGAAAACCAGGCGGCCTCGATGACGCGCCAGATGTAGTAGACCGCCATCAGGGAGGTGATAACGACCAGTGCGACCAGCCACCAGGCGCCGACTTCAACCGAGGCCAGGACCAGGTACCACTTGCTGATGAAGCCGGCCGTGGTCGGCACACCGATGATGGACAGGCCGGCCAGGGCAAACGCCGTCATCGTCCAGGGCATTTCCCGACCCAGACCGCGCAGGTCATCCAGCTTGGCCGAGCCGGTGCGATACATCACACAACCAATCGCCATGAACAGGGCCGTTTTGATCAGCGCGTGATTGAACAAGTGCAGGAACGCAGCCGTCAGGCCGGTCAGTGTGGCCAACGACACGCCCAGGACCATATAGCCGACCTGGGCAACTGAGGAGTAGGCCAGCATCCGCTTCATGTGGATCTGGAACATGGCCACCCAGGAGCCGGCGAACATGCCGGCGACGGCCAGCACCATCAGCACCGTCGACAGCGGCAGGACCACAAAGCTGTAGTCCGGCGCGAACACGGTAAAGATGAAGCGCAGCATTACATACAGCGCCACCTTGGTCGCCGTGCCGGCCAGGAAGGCGGTGATGAAGTTCGGCGCGTAGGCATAGGCGTTCGGGAGCCAAAGGTGCAGCGGCAGCAAGGCCAGCTTCAGGCCCATGCCCACGATGATGAAAGCCAGGGCGGCGCGCACGGCGTTGTTGTCGCGCAGTTCGGGCAGACGCTCGGCCAGATCGGCCATGTTCAGCGTGCCCGTGGTCATGTAGAGAAACGCGATCCCGATCAGCAGGAAAGTCGCCCCGACCGTACCCATGATCAGGTAGCGGAAAGCCGCCAGCAGGGCCCGGCGGTCCTTGCCGTAGGCGATCAGCGCGTAGGAGGCCAGCGACGAGATTTCCAGGAACACGAACAGGTTAAACGTGTCGCCGGTCAGGGTGATGCCGAGCAGGCCGGCCACGGCCAGCAGGAACAGGGCATAAAAAGTGCCGTGACGCCCGTGAATCTCGACCGCCACGCTCTTAGGCGCCCAAAGCAGCGTGACGGCCGACATGCCGGCCACCAGCAGGGCGACAAAGGCATTGGCCGCATCGACCCGATATTCGATGCCGTAGGGCGGCGGCCAGTTGCCGAAGGGATAGGACAGGGGCGGGCCGGCGATGGCGGCCGGCAGCACGAATCCTGCAATAGTCGCGGCGGTAAAGCAGGCCAGTACGGCGACCGCGAACGGCAGGATGCGGCCGGGCAACAGGGCCACAATACCCGAGGCGATCAGCGGGGTGAGAACGATGAAGGGCAGCAGATCAATGAGCGTCATGGTCTTGGCGCGGTCCGCTTAATCGTCGTCGTCGTCGGCATCATCACCCAGGTGGTCATCCTCGATGGTGCCGTAGGCCTCCTGGATACGAACCGCCAGCGCAAGCCCGACGGCGGTAATGGCCACTCCGACGACGATGGCCGTGAGCACGATGACGTGTGGCAGCGGGTTGGCGTAGACCTCAACGCCGTCGCGCACGATGGGCGTGGAGCCCTCAAGCACCTTGCCTGCAGCGACAAAGAGAATGAACACGGAGGTTTGGAACAAGTTCAGACCCATGATCTTCTTGATCATGTTGCCGCGCGCGATCACGCAGTAAAAGCCCAGCATCATCAGCACGATGACAAACCAGTAATGAGAGATGCCGAGCAGCGTCATGAGGGCCTGTCCTCATCCTCGATCAGGGCCTCGTCCCACTCGGCGCGGCGACGGGTGAACAGCGTGAACAGCAGCATGGCGACGGTCGCCACCGTCAGGCCGACGCCGAACTCGACAATGATGATGCCGGTCTGGTGGGCGGCCTGGGAGCTTTCGAAAAAGGGGGCGAATTCCAGATATTTGCCGCCCAGCAGCACGCCGACCAATCCGGTGAGCGCGTAGATCAGGGCGCCGCCGGCGCACAAGCCGTACATCACCTTGAGCGGAATGACTTCGAGTCCGCGCTCCAGGCCGTAAATCAGCACGTACAGAATCCACCCGGCGGCGAACACGATACCCGCCTGGAAGCCGCCGCCGGGCATGTATTCGCCGTGAAATTGCACGTACAGCCCCACCAGCAGGATGTAGGGAATGATGAAGCGGGCGACGACGCGCAGAATGCCGTTTTCCATCATGGCGCTCGCTCCTTGGCCTGATCGGCGGGCGCTGCACGCTGGCGCTGCCCACGCTTGCCCGGGCGGCGGCGCACACCCGGCATGGCCTTGTGGGGTCGCACCGACAGCAGCGCGTAGACGGCGAGTGCTGCGGCGAACACCACGAACACCTCGCCCATGGTGTCGATGGAACGGTAGCTGGCCAGCACCGCGGCCACCAGGTTGGGAACGCCCATGTCCGGGTAGGCGTTTTCGATGTAGAACGGGCCGACATGCACCTGCGCCGGATTGTCGGCCGCACCGAATTCGGGCAAGTCCAGGGTGGCGTAGACGAGTAGAGCGCCGGTAATCAGCACCACAATCAGGGCGATCAGGTTGTGTCCGCTGGTCGGGTGCTCATAGCGTCGAACCAGCGCCAGACAGGCGAGCACCAGCAGCGTGCTGATGCCGGCGCCGACAGCGGCCTCGGTCAGGGCCACATCACCCGCGTCCAGAACGGCAAACAGCGCCGATGACAGCAGCGAATAAATGGCAAAGATCATGCCGGCGGCAAAGAGGTCGCGAATGCGGACGATGGTCACGGCCAGAATGACCAGAAACACGAGCAGGACAACGTCGATCACGCTCTCGATCATGGCCGGTCCTCGTAGTCGACCAGGCGCGGTGAGTCCTCGGATAGCACCGGCTCCACCTCGTCAATCATCGCCGCGCGCGCCACCGCATGCGTGGCTGTCGGTGCGGTAAACAGCAAAAACAGCAGAATCAGCAGAAGCTTGAGGGCCAGCAGGCTGACGCCTGCCTGCAGAACCAGGCCGAAAATGATGCAGATGGCACACAGGGTTTCTGTCAGCCCCGCTGCATGCAGGCGGCTGTAGAAGTCGGGGAAGCGCAGCAAGCCGATGCCGCCGATGATGCCGAAAGCGCCGCCGGCCAGCAGCAAGCCCCAGGACACGATGTTGACGATGAGTTCAAGCATCGCCCGCGTCGTCCGGTGTGGCGCTGGCCAGGTTGCGCAGTTTGACCAGTTTGAGGACGGTCGCGATGGCGATGAAGTTGATCAGTGCATAAACCAGCGCAATGTCGATCAAATCGAAATGGCCGGTGATGAAAGTGATCAGGGCGACGATCAAGACCGTTTTGGTGCCAAACACGTTGACGGCCAGAATGCGGTCGTAGATCGTGGGTCCCTGCAGCGCGCGCACCAGGGCCAGGGCCATGGTGGCGAACACGGCCAGGGTGGCCAGAACCAGGACGATGGTCATCACGAATCGGCCTCCCGCGCTCCTCTTCCGCCGGCGCCTTCGGCTTCACCCTCCAGCCAGTGCACCCGGCGCTCCAGTTCAGCCAGTGAGTCGGCTGACTCGGCGTCCAGCGCGTGGATGACGGTGCCTGAGCGGGTCAATTGCACGGTGACTGTCCCGGGCGTCAGCGTGCAGGTGTTGCCATAGATCACCTTGCCCAGAGGCCTGTGGAACTGCACGTGCTGATACACGATGCGCGGGCTGATCTTTTCCGGATTGAAAACGAGTCTGGCGACGTGGATGTTGGACTTGACGATTTCGCGCAGCGCCCAAAGCCAGAATCGCGGCAGGCGCCAGGCGAAGACCGTGGGATTGTGTTCATCGCCGATGATGTTCATGCGGATCACGACCCAGCTCACCAGAATGAGGCTGCCCAGACCCAGCAGCAGGATGACCGGCGTGTAGATGCCGGAGATGGCAAGCCACAGCAGGGTGAGCAGGACGATGAGATAGATCGTGTCACGCATGGCGCAAAAGTGTACCAAGACCCTTTTTCAAAGTTTTCAGAATCTGAATCGTCAATTTGTGAAGCCGGGAGCGTCTGCGCGCGCCGGCGAGCCGCCGATGGCCTGCCGTGACAACAGCTTGACCCATTTTTGCGCGTTCAGTGCGCGTGCCGGCTGCCCGTTTTTGACCAGGTAATCAACCAGTTCAGGTGCGGTCAGCACCGGTATGGGTGATTCATCCCGATCTTGCAGGGCGACATCGGAACGGGCAAAGCAGATCAGCGGGTGAATCGGCGCGGTCTGTCCGTGACTGAGCATCCAGCGGTCCAGCGCGGTCGCCTGCGCTCTGACCTGATTGAGCGGGTTTTTGATGGCATTCCAGCCCGGTCGACCGCCGCAACCGGCCTTGTGCGCCAGCGGCCAGCTAGATTCCTCCGGCCGGACGTAGATCAGACCGCCTGAATTCTTGACTTCGATGATAAACAGGCCGGCCGGTGCGACCACCAGAAAATCGAGCTCGCGCCGGCCATTGGGCAAAGTGGCATCCGGAATCTGCACCTGATTGAACAAGGTGAATTCGTCGGGCAGGTCTGTCAGTGTGTGCAGCACTTTGGCCTCGCCCTCGGCGCCGGTCATCTGGTCGGCCGGGACCGAACTCGAGCCGGAGATGCTGGCGAAAAAACCGGCCAGCACGAAAACTCCGGCGACCAGTAGCGCCAGCGGCGGGACCAGCCAGTAGGTCATCGCGGTGGCGCTCAGGCCGAGGACAACCACCAAAAGCAGTGTCCAACGGCGCTGGCGCGCCGCGCGGTGCATTTCCTGCTGGTGCCGGTCGATCGCGGCATAGCTGCGAATGAAACGCTCATCGGCCATCAAGTCAACTCGCTTTCCAAGGCTGGAGGAGGAATTCTAGTTGCCCGCTAGAGATACGGGGAAAACAGCCAGCAGGCCGAGTCGCGCAGCCGCTCAGGCCAGGGGCGTCCGTCAACCTCGCCCAGCGTGACCGGTCGTCCCGCTTCCGCTGCCTCATCGATGACCCTGATCAGCGGGCGAGCAAATTCGGCGCCATAGACCTCGACCTGCAGTTCGAAATTCAAGCGCAGGCTGCGAGGGTCCCAGTTGGTACTGCCGATCAGCGTGTATTCGCCGTCGACCACAAAAAGTTTGCCGTGGTTGAACGGCGGGGGCTGATAAACGACTCGTACATGTCTGAACAGCAACTCCCAGAGCATGTTGCGGGTGGCCCAGTGGACGTAGGGCAAATTGTTTTTTTCCGGCAAAACGACCAGCACCTTTACCCCGCGGATCGCGGCTGCCTGTATCGCGCCGACCAGCTCGCGCGGCGGCAGAAAATAGGGCGTCATGATGCGGATGGAATGGCTGGCTTCGGCAATGGCGGCGGTCAGCAGCATGGTCAGCCGATCGAGGTCTTCGTCGGGACCGTCGGTGATGGTGCGGCATAACAGATCACCGGCATCCTCGACTGGACGCGGTGGTGGCACCTTGTCCGACCCGGCGGTGAAGTACCAGATGCGGAGGAATTCCTGGCGCAGCTGGGCGACGACGGGCCCCTTGAGGCGAAAGTGCAGGTCGGCGGTCGGCCTCGGGTTGTCGGCTTTGTCGACCCGATGGCGGTCACCCAGATTCATGCCGCCGGTATAGCCGACCTGATCGTCGACCACCAGGATCTTGTGATGATTGCGCATGTTGATGGCGAAGCTGGGTGGTATCAGGCGCGGGGGCAGGAAGCGCGCGATGTTGATGCCGGCCTTTTTCAGCCGCGTGCTGCCGCGCGGCCATGAATAAAAGTCGCCGAACCCGTCGATCAACACACGTACGTCCACGCCGCGCGCGGCGGCCGCTGCCAGTGCCTCGATGAATTGCGTTCCGGTCTCGTCACGGTCGAGGATGTAGGTGGCCAGGAAAATGTGATGCTGGGCGGCGGCAATCGAGTCCAGCATGGCCGGGTAGGCCTGCTCGCCGTTGACCAGCATTTCAACTCGGTTGCCGGTCACCAGCGAGTGACGACTCAGCGCCTGGCCGATCCTCGCCAGTTCGCCGTGGGCGTCTGGAAATTCCGGTGGCAGGGGGTGCGGCGAGTCGATGGCAACGCCGCGTTCATGACCGATTCCGAATTCGTTCAAGCCCAGGCGCTGGGCACGGTCTCTGGCGCGATTCAGGCCGAACAGCACGTACAGCAGCGGTCCGGCCAGGGGGAACAGGATGCAGACAGCAATCCAGCCGAAGGCCGCACGCGGGTCGCGCTTGAACATCAGGGCGTGGATGGCCGTGGCCGGTGCCAGGATCGCGTGGAAGAGCACGGCGATCAGCGTTTGCAGGGGATAGTCGAGCATCCGATCGCGGCGGTCAGAGGGTGTTCAAGGCATGAAGCTGCATCATACCGTTCCCGGCGGCTCTGTCCACGGGCGTGAAGAAACGGCGTGCAGCCTCCGGACCACTGGGCTACAATGCATATCTTTCTATCCGGATCAAGAGATACATTAGCAATGAGCGGTTACTTGTTTACTTCCGAATCGGTCTCCGAGGGCCATCCCGACAAGTTGGCAGATCAGATTTCGGACGCCGTGCTCGACGGAATTCTGGCCCAGGACCCGCATGCGCGCGTTGCCTGCGAGACCTTCATCAAAACCGGTGCGGTCATCGTCGGCGGCGAAATCTCGACTTCGGCCTGGGTTGATCTGGAAGAGTTGATTCGTGATGTCGTGGTGGAAGTGGGCTACGACTCCTCGGATGTTGGCTTCGACGGTCGCACCTGCTCGGTGATCAACATGATCGGCAAGCAGTCCCCTGACATTGCCCAGGGCGTTGACCGGGGTATTCCGGAAGACCAGGGTGCCGGCGACCAGGGTCTCATGTTCGGCTACGCCTCCAACGAAACCGAACAGCTGATGCCGGCGCCGATTCACTACGCCCATCGCCTTGTCGAACAGCAGACCCGGATCCGCAAGCAGGAAGACCGGCCTCTGCCGTGGCTCAGGCCTGATGCAAAAAGCCAGGTCACGCTGCGCTACGACAATGGCAAGCCGGTCGGGATCGACGCGGTGGTTCTATCGACCCAGCACGACCCGGAGGTGAGTCTGGACGATCTGCGGGCCGGGGTGATGGAGCACATCATCCGGCCGGTACTGCCGGCCGAATGGCTGCATGAGAAGACGCTGTATCACATCAACCCGACCGGCAAGTTCGTGATCGGCGGCCCGGTGGGCGATGCCGGCCTGACCGGGCGCAAGATCATCGTGGATACCTATGGCGGCATGGCCCGCCACGGCGGCGGCGCTTTTTCCGGCAAGGACCCGTCCAAGGTCGACCGGTCGGCCACCTACGCAGCCCGCTACGTGGCCAAAAACATCGTCGCTGCCGGTCTGGCCGACCGCTGCGAACTCCAGATCAGCTATGCCATCGGCGTCGCCGAGCCAACTTCTGTTTCGGTCACGACTTTCGGAACCGGGCGGATTCCGGAGTCGCGCATCGAAGCGCTGGTGCGAGAGCATTTCGATTTGCGGCCCTACGGCATCCTCAAGATGCTCGACCTCTTGCACCCGATGTATCGCCAGACGGCCTCGCTGGGTCATTTCGGCCGTGAGCCGGCCGCGCTGACGGCCAAGGTGCTGCGCGACGGCCAGGAAACCGACGATCAGTTTTCCTCTTTCACCTGGGAGCGCACCGACCGCGCGGCGGCGCTTCGCGATGCCGCCGGGCTTTAACGCGCGCGGTGTTATTCGAGCCGGTGTTACCAGCCGGGAGCGTGAAACGAAGTTAACCAAAGGGCCAATCACCTGGTTGCGGCCAACGATCTGCGACCATTCATTTTCAAGAATTGCCGAGGACACGATTGATGAACGCAAAAGCTGAAACCACACGCAAGAGCGTGCTGTTTGACGACAGCATTGCACCGACCGACAAAGATTTCCATGTGGCCGATCTGGGCCTGGCCCGCTTCGGTCGTCAGGAAATCGCCATTGCCGAGACCGAGATGCCGGGCCTGATGCAGACTCGCGCCGAGTATGCCGAGGACAAGCCGCTCAAAGGCGCGCGGATTGCCGGCAGCCTGCATATGACGGTTCAGACCGCCGTGCTGATCGAGACACTGGTCGAGCTTGGCGCCGAAGTCCGCTGGGCCTCCTGCAACATTTATTCAACCCAGGATCATGCCGCTGCCGCCATCGCCGAAAGTGGTGTGCCGGTGTTTGCTTTCAAGGGCGAGTCCCTGACCGAATACTGGGAGTTCACCCACCGGATTTTCCAGTGGCCGGATGGCGGCACGGCCAACATGATCCTGGACGACGGCGGCGATGCCAGCCTGCTGCTGGATCTGGGCGCCCGCGCCGAAGCCGATCCGTCGATTCTGGACAACCCGGGCAGCGAGGAAGAACAGGCCCTCTTTGCGGCCATCCGCAAGCGCCTGGAAATCAGCAAGGGCTGGTACTCCGAGGCGCTGGAAAACATCCAAGGTGTGACCGAGGAAACCACCACCGGCGTGCTGCGCCTGTACCGCATGCAGAAGGAAGGCACGCTGAAATTCCCGGCCATCAACGTCAACGATTCTGTGACCAAGAGCAAGTTCGATAACCTCTACGGCTGCCGCGAGTCGCTGGTCGACGCCATCAAGCGCGCCACCGACGTGATGA
>CAZUTZ010000103.1:0-8628 GCA_964623655.1 uncultured Wenzhouxiangella sp. | reverse complement strand
GCAACCGGACGACCGAAATCCACCAGCACGAAATTGGCCGCCGAAGGCAGGACCGTCAGACCCAGCGCCTCCAGGCCTTCGCGCAGCTGACGCAGGCCGGCGGCATTAACCTCACGACTGTGATCGATAAAAGCCTGGTCGTCCAGCGCCGCGCGCGCCGCGGTCAGGGCCAGGGAATTGACGTTGAAGGCCGGCCGTACCCGGTTGAGCAAATCGGCCACGCCCGGGTTGGACAAGGCGTAACCGACGCGCAAGCCGGCCAGACCGTAGGCCTTGGAAAAAGTGCGCGTGACGATCAGATTGGGAAATTCTGCCAGCCAGTCGGCCGCATTGCCCAGGCGGTCGCCGTCGGCATATTCGGTGTAGGCCTCGTCGACCACGCAAAGCGTATGCGGCGGCAGCGAGGCAATGAAATCCTTCACGCGCGCACCGTCCAGCCAGGTGCCGGTGGGATTGTTCGGGTTGGCGATGAAGACCAGTCGCGTGTCGGGACCGACGCGCTGGTACATCGCGCGCAAGTCATGTCCCAGCGGCATCGGCGAGTCGGCCGGCAGCGCCGGGGCGACGCGCATTTCGGCGCCGACCATCTGGCAGGCAATCGGATAGACGGCGAAGCAGTATTGCGAAAACACCGCTTCCAGACCCGGCTGCAGAAAGGCCTGGGCGAGAAAGACCAGCACGTCGTTGGAGCCGTTGCCCAGGGTGATGCAGTCCGGCTCGACATCGTGCAGCCCGCAAAGGGCCCGCTTGAGCTCGAAGCCGTTGGCGTCCGGATACAGCCAGAGGTCTTCGAGCTCGTCACGGATGGCGGCCAGCGCCTTCGGACTGGCGCCCAGCGGATTCTCGTTCGAGGCCAGCTTGATCGAGTCGCTGACGCCGTACTCGCGCTCAAGCTCGGCAATGGGTTTGCCGGGCGTGTAGGGGCGAAGCTGCCGGACACCCGGCACGGCCAGGGCGGAAAAGTCATATTTCTGCATCTTTAGTTCTGCTCCGTTGACTTGGCTTCGCTGCCCGCGGGCAGGCGGCCGAGGACTGCGCGTGGATAACTGCCCAGGACCTTGACCATACGCGCCTCGGAATCGAGCGTTTCCATGGCCAGGCGCAGCGGCTCATCTTGCACGTGACCCTCGACGTCGATGAAAAACACATAGTCCCAGCGGCCCTGGCGCGAGGGACGCGACTCGATGCGCTTCATGTTCACGCCGTGCCGGGCCAGCGGCTCGAGCAGTCGGAACAAGGCGCCGGGCCCGTCGGAACCGGCCACCAGCAGCGTGGTCTTGTCCTCTCCCGACGGCGGCAATAATTCCTTGCCGAGCACCAGAAAACGGGTCGTGTTGTCGACATGGTCCTCGATGTTGGCAAAAAGGACCGGCAGACCGTAAACCTCGGCGGCGTGACGTCCGGCGATGGCGGCCGCGTCGGGCTGATGACGCACGCGCCGGGCGGCTTCGGCATTACTCGAGACCGCGATCAGCTCCACGTCGGGCAGGTTGGAGGCCAGCCAGTGCTTGCACTGCGACAACGACTGGCTGTGGGCGTAAACGCGCTCGATGTCGGTCAAACGCCGGGCTCGCGTGAGCAGGTTCTGGTGGATGCGCAGCTCGATTTCCGCGGCGATCTTGAGATCGGCGTGCAGAAACATGTCGAGCGTGTGGGAAACGATGCCCTGGGAGGAGTTTTCCACCGGCACCACGCCGAAATCCGCCTCACCGCCCTGCACCTGCAAAAACACCTCTTCGATGCCGGGCTGGGCAATCGCGTTGACCGAATGGCCGAACTGGCGATAGACCGCCTGCTGGGTGAATGTGCCCTCGGGACCCAGGTAGGCCACCCGCAGCGGCTCCTGCTGGGCCAGGCAGGCCGACATGATTTCCCGGTACAGGCGCAGCATGACCGTATCGCTCAACGGACCCTGGTTGCGCTCGATGACCTTGCGCAGAACCTGGGCCTCGCGGTCGGGCCGGTAGTAGGCCGCCGGCCCGGCCAGATCGCCCTTGACCCGACGCACGGTCAGCGCAATGGCCGCACGCTCCGAGATCAGCGCCTGAATCTGCTCATCCAGTGCGTCAATCTGCTCGCGCACCTGTTCCAGGTTGATGCGGTCTTCAGCCATGCGCGCGCTCGAATTCGTGCATGAAATCGATCAGTGCGGCAACCGAGTCAGGCCCCAGCGCGTTATACAAGCTGGCGCGCAGCCCGCCCAGCGCGCGATGGCCTTTCAGTCCCTGCAGCCCGGCGCCTTCGGCTTGGGCGACAAACTGAGCTACCAGCGCCTCCTCGGCCGTCCAGAACGGCACGTTCATGACCGAGCGGGCCGCTGCGTCGACCGGGTTGCTGTAGAAACTGCTGGCATCGATAGCCGCATACAGTCGCTCGGCCTTGGCCTGATTGCGCGCCGCGATCGCCTCCAGACCGCCCTGCCCCTCGATCCAGCGCAGGGTCTCGAGGGCCACGAACCAGGCCAGCGTGGCCGGCGTGTTGTACATGGAATCCGCCTTGACCCAGGTGCGGTAGTCCAGAAATGCCGGCAGCCCATCGGGAATCCGTTCAAGCAGATCCCTCCTGATCCAGACCACGGTCAGGCCGGCAATCCCCAGGTTCTTCTGCGCGCCGGCATAGCCGAAAGCCAGTTCCGCGTAGGGATAGGGCCGGGAGAGAAACTCCGAGGACAGGTCGACGGCCAGCGGCGTGGTGGTCTTGGGCGGGGCGGGAAACTGCAGGCCGTGAATGGTTTCGTTGCCGGTAAAGTGCAGGTAGGCACAGTCCTCGGGTAGCTGCTCGATATCCGGCAGCGCCTGAAAACCCTGGGCCTCGCTGCTGCCCGCCGTGACCGCCGGGCCAAGCTTGAGCGCCTCGGCCAGCGCTTTCTGACCCCAGTAACCGCTGATCAGATAGGCCGGCGTGCCGACCGCGCCCAGATTCATCGGCAGACAGGTGAACTGAAAATTCGCCCCGCCCTGAAGCAGCAGCAGCGCATGATCCTCACCCAGCCCCATCAAACCTTTCAGGCGGCTTTCCAGCTCTTCGGCAATCTGCATGAAGCGCCTGCCGCGGTGGCTGATTTCGGCCACCGAAGGCATGCCGTCGGTCGTCGGGGCCAGCGCTTCGGCCACGGCCGCGCGCACCGGGTCCGGCAGCCTGGCCGGACCGGCGGAAAAATTGTGAATTTGCGCGGTCATGATGGGCTACCGAACCACCGCCGTCACGCAGCCGGCTCGATCACTTCCATCCCGCCCAGATAAGGCCTGAGCACTTCCGGGATGACCACGGAGCCGTCACGTTGCTGGCCGTTTTCCAGCACCGCGACCAGGGTGCGACCGACGGCCAGCCCCGAGCCGTTGATGGTGTGGACCAGTTCAGGCTTGCGGCTTTCCGGATTGCGCCAGCGCGCCTGCATGCGGCGAGCCTGGAAATCGCTGAAATTGGAGCATGAGGAGATTTCGCGATAGGCCTGCTGGCCGGGCAACCAGACCTCCAGGTCGTAGGTGCGAGCGGCCGAAAAGCCCATATCGCCGGTGCACAGCAGCATGACCCGATAGGGCAGATTCAGCGCTTTCAGCACGGTTTCGGCGTGATCGGTCAGGGCTTCATGGCAGGCTCTGGATTCTGCCGGCGTGCTGATCTGCACCAGTTCGACCTTGTCGAATTGATGCTGACGAATCATCCCGCGAGTGTCCTTGCCGTGCGAGCCGGCCTCGCGGCGAAAACACGGCGTGTGGGCCACCAGCTTCAGCGGCAGCTCGCCGGCCTCGACGATCTGGTCGGCGACGAGGTTGGTCAGCGGCACCTCGGCGGTGGGAATCAGGAAGCGTTCCGGATCGCCGGGAATCACGAACGCGTCGTCGATGAACTTGGGCAGCTGGCCGGTGCCGCGCATGGCCGGTTCCAGCACGAGATAGGGCACATGCATCTCGCGATAGCCGTGCTGGCGGGTATGCAGATCGAGCATGAACTGGGCCAGGGCGCGATGCAGGGCCGCCACCGGGCCGGCCAGAACCGCGAAACGGCTCCCGGCCATGCGTGCGGCCGACTCGAAATCAATCCCGCCCAGACGCTCGCCCAGATCGACGTGATCGCGCGGCTCGAAGCCCAGGTCCACGGGCTCGCCCCAGCGGCGGATTTCCTGGTTGTCGTTTTCGTCTGCGCCTTCGGGCAGATCGGCATCCGGCAGATTGGGCATGTCCAGCATCAGGCGATCCAGCTCGGCGCGAACGCCGTCTAGCTGCTGCCTGGCCGCTTTCAGTTCATCGCCCAGCCGGGACACTTCGGCGAGCAGCGGATCGATGTCTTCACCCCGCGCCTTGGCCTGCCCGATCGACTTGGAGCTGACGTTGCGCTGGTTCTGCAATTCCTCGGTGCGCACCTGGATGCGCTTGCGCCGCCCCTCGAGCGCGGCATAGCCTTCCATGTCGAGGTGATAACCACGCCGCGCCAGCTCGGTGGCGACGTGCTCCAGGTCCGATCTCAGTCGTTGCGGGTCCAGCATGCGATTGCAGTTTCCAAAAGGCGATCAGGGGATCGTCCAGCCTTGCC
Source organism: uncultured Wenzhouxiangella sp. (assembly GCA_964623655.1). Lineage (GTDB taxonomy): Bacteria > Pseudomonadota > Gammaproteobacteria > Xanthomonadales > Wenzhouxiangellaceae > Wenzhouxiangella. Next base: position 4,095 of record CAZUTZ010000103.1, on the reverse strand, counting down.
GGCCGTACTTTCCTTCGAACTCTTAAGGATAAACGCTTTCCGAGTGCGCAAGTTGCCCACGCCCGGTAATGAAACCCTTCGCCCAAGCGATAATCAGGCTGAAAACGGATGTCGCAGAATGACGTTGGCGTCGCGTTCCGGGCCGGTGGAGAGCATGTGCACGGGCGCTTCGACCAGTTCCTCGATGCGCTCCAGGTAGGCCTGCGCACCGGCCGGCAACCGATCACGATCGGTCAGGCCCTGGGTCGTGCCGCTCCAGCCGGGCAGCGATTCATAAACAGGCCGCGCACGTTCCCATTCCTCGGCGCCGACCGGAAAGGTGTCAACGCCGTCATAAGCCGTGCAGATCTTGACCTCGTCGAACGAATCGAGCACATCGAGCTTGGTGATGCACAACCCGGTCACGCCGTTGACCCGAACCATGCGCTTCAGCGCCACGGCGTCCAGCCAGCCGCAGCGACGCGCCCGCCCGGTGGTTGCGCCGAATTCGACGCCGCGCTCCGCCATCAGCCGGCCATGCGCGTCTTCCAGCTCGGTCGGAAACGGCCCGCCGCCGACCCGCGTGGTGTAGGCCTTGGTGATTCCGAGCACGTAATCGATATCCCCGGGTCCGACGCCGGTGCCGCACATCACGCCGCCGACGGTGGTGTTCGATGAAGTCACAAAGGGATAGGTGCCGTGATCGATATCCAGCAAGCTGCCCTGCGCGCCCTCGAAAAGAATGGATTGCCCGGCTCGCCGATACTCGTGCAATTCGCCGGTGACATCGGCAAACATGGGCGACAACTCGGCACCCAGTGCGGCCGCTTCATCGGCAATCGCCGAGGCGTCGAGGGCATCGACCTCGAAGTATCGCGTCAGAATGAAATTGTAGAAGTCCAGAACACCGGCCAGCTTGTCGGCCAGACGGTCGGCGTCGGCCAGGTCGGCCAGCCTGAGCCCGTGGCGGGCGACATTGTCTTCATAAGCCGGCCCGATACCCCGGCCCGTCGTGCCGATGGCGCGCCGGCCGCGGGCTTTCTCCCGCGCGTGGTCGAGTGCTTCATGACAGGGCATGATCACCGGACAGGCCGGCGAGATCCCCAGCTTGGCGCGCACGTCGAGCCCGCGCTGCTCCAGGCCCTGGATTTCCTTGATCAGCGCCCGTGGCGAGACGACCACCCCGTTGCCGATCAGGCAACGGGCGCGGTCCGTGAGCACGCCGGAAGGGATGACGTGCAGCACGGTTTTTTCACCGTCGATGACCAGCGTATGGCCGGCGTTGTGGCCGCCCTGAAAGCGCACGACGGCGTCAGCCTCGTGCGCCAGCAGGTCGACGATCTTCCCCTTCCCCTCGTCACCCCACTGGGTGCCGAGGATCACCACCGATTGGCTCATGCTGGGTCAGTCCGAGCCGTTACTCTCCGGCTGCCTGCGCTCGAAAAGCATGTTGCTTTCCGGCTGCGCGCGCTCAGAGGACTCACTGTTCAGCAGCCGGCTGTGATCAAAGAAACGGAAGAAATCCGATCCGGTGTCCAGCAGCAGCATGTCGTCATCGGTTCCGATCGCTTCCTCATAGGCCTGCAGACTGCGCCAGAACAGGAAGAAGTCGCGATCCTGGTCGAAGGCCTCGGCGAAGATCTCGATCGACCGGGCATCCCCTTCACCGCGCAGGCGCTGGGCGTCACGTTCGGCATCGGCCATCAGAACCCTGACCTGACGATCGGCGTCGGCCTCGATGCGCTCGGCCCGTTCCCGGCCCAGCGAGCGAAGCTCGTTGGCAAATTCGAGACGCTGGGTTTCCATACGCTCAAACACGGCGGTCAGGACTTCCTCGGTGAGCTCGATTTTCTTGATTCGAACGTCGATGACGTCGATGCCGAAATCCTGGAAACGACGATCAGCGCGTTCGACCAGGGTCTCCATCATTTCGCGGCGCTGCTCGGAGACGACCTCCGACAGGGTTCGACGGGCGAACTCGTCACGCAGGTCGTTGCGGATCAGCTGGCTCAGGCGAGAGCGGGTAAACATCATGTCGCCGTTGGTGGCCACGTAGAACTCACGCGGATTGGTGATGCGCCACTTGACGTAGTAGTCCACTTCCACGAACTTCTGTTCGGCGGTATTCATCTGCTCCGGGCGCATGTCCAGGGTGATGATGCGCCGCTCCAGCGTGCGGACATTGTTGATGAAGGGCATCTTGAAATGCAGGCCCGGATCATAATCCGCGCGAATGATTTCACCCAGCCGGAATTTGATCGCGTGCTCGGTTTCCTTGACAACAAAGATGCTGTTCAGGCCAACAAAGATGGCGATGATGATGGCAACTGGAATAAAGATTTTCATATCAGCGTCCTCCCCGACCGGTGCGTGCACGCGGATCGGTCTGGCCAACCGTACGCTGCTGCTCTGTCTGCGACATCAGCGGAGCCGGCGGTGGCGGCGATGAACCGGCAGTACCGCTTCGCATTCCGTCGAGCGGCAGATAGAAGATGTTGCCCGAGGATTCCACGTCCATCAGGATCTTGGAGGCCCGGCCCAGAACGGTTTCCATGGTTTCCAGATACAGTCGCTCGCGGGTGACTTCCGGCGCGCGGCTGTATTCGGCCAGAATGGCGACGAAACGATCAGCGTCACCAGTGGACTGGGCGACGATCGCCTCGCGATAACCTTGGGCTTCCTCCAGAATTCGAGCCGCGCGACCACGCGCTTCCGGAACGACCTGGTTGGCATAGGCTTGTGCTTCGTTGGCGAAACGAATCTGGTCCTCGCGAGCGCGGACCACGTCGTCAAACGCCGAGCGTACCTGCGCCGGCGGGCGGACTTCCTGCAGGTTGAACGACGTCAACTCAATACCAGCCTCAAGACGCTCTAGGATTTCCTCCAGGAGCGCTTCCGTGTCCAGGGCAATCTGGCCTCGACCGATTTCCAGGATGAAGTCCATGTTGTTGGTGCCGACGATCTCACGCATGGCGCTGTCGGCAGCATGACCGAGCGCGACTTCCGGCTCATCGACATTGAACAAGAAGTTTTCCGGCTCGAAGACGCGATACTGGACGGCGAAAGCCAGTTGGATGAGGTTTTCATCGCCGGTCAGCATGCGCGACTGGCTTTCCAGCGAGCGCACCCGGGTCACGTTGACACGTTCGACAATGTCGATCGGCCGCGGCAGGGTGAAGTTCAGGCCGGGGTTCAGCGTTCGCACGTGTTCGCCAAAGCGAAGCACCACGCCGCGCTCGGCCTCGTCAATGATGTGGACGGAATTCCAGGCGACCCAGATGACGGCCAGCAGACCGATCAGCAGGCCGATGCCGGCCAGCGAGGGTCCGCCGCTGCCGCCACCGCTGCTTCGGGAGTCGCCGCCACCGCCGTCGCCGCCCATGATTTTTTTCAGGCGACGCTGGACGTTGGCAAATACTTCATCCAGGTCAGGCGGCTGCTGTCCGCCACCCCCTTTCCAGGGATCGCGATCACCGCCACCGTTGCCGCCGCTTCCGCGACCGGGTTCATTCCAGGGCATTGCTGTCTCCGTAACTCTACTTGAAGCAAAGGCAGGCGATTCCGCCGACGAGCGCCTGCGCTGGTCAGCCTTGAGGAGTGGTCTCGCTTTGCCAAACGATCCGGGTTGTAAAAAGGACGTTGATTGGGCTCCCGGCCAAGCCCCTTAGTTTAGCAATAGATCTCGCGCTAGTTTGCCATCGAGGCCGTCAAGCCTCGTCAATGTGCGCAGGTCGCGCCGCGCCAGATCAACCTGCAGCCGAACGCCGCCGTCGTCTTCGACTTTTTCGTCCTTGACCCCGCCCAGGTCAAACAGTCGCGAACGCAGGCGCTGGACCTCCGGCGGCAGACGAATCTCGCGGCGGATGCGGCCTTCGCCGACTCGTTCGGCGATGCTTTGACGCAAGGCGTCAAGCCCATCGCCGGTCGCGGCGGACAGCCAGACCGATTCGACAACGCCGGCAGCGTCTCGTTCCACGGCAGCAGCCTGTTGATTCAGGTCGATTTTGTTGAACACCGTCAGGGTCGGCAATTCCTCGGCCCCGATCTGCTCGAGCACATCATCCACCACGGCCATGTGCCGTCGCCGGTCGGGGTCGGAGGCGTCGACCACGTGGA
>CAZUTZ010000102.1:0-8667 GCA_964623655.1 uncultured Wenzhouxiangella sp. | reverse complement strand
AGCTCCGGTACCAGCTCGAACAAGTCGCCCACCAGCCCGATATCGGCAATCTCGAAGATCGGCGCCTCGGCGTCCTTGTTTATGGCCACGATGGTGCCGGCATCCTTGATGCCGGTCAGGTGCTGGATCGCGCCAGAGATGCCGATGGCGAAGTAAAGATCCGGCGCGATGATCTTGCCGGTCTGCCCGACCTGCAGTTCATTGGGCACATAGCCGGCGTCCACTGCAGCACGAGAAGCGCCCACCGCGGCGTTGAGTTTTTTGGCCAGGCTGTAGACAACAGCGAAGTTGTCCGCCGATCCGAGGGCGCGGCCGCCGGAGACGACCACCGGAGCGGAGTTCAGATCCGGACCGTCGCCGCTGCCGCCTTCCATGCGGACAAAGCGGGTGTGACCCGGATCTTCCGCCTGTGCTTCGACGGCGACCACTTCCGCGCTGCCGCCCTCGCCCGCCGCACTGTAGGAGGCTGCGCGAATGGTGCCGACCACTGGTCCGCCCTCGGGCACCTGGACGGTGACGATGGCGTTGCCGGCGTAGATCGGCCGCTTGAAAGTCCGCGCATCAATCACGTCCATGATGTCGGAGACCTGGTTGACGCCGATCAGCGCCGCCGCGCGCGGCAGCAGATCCTTGCCGAAGGTCGTCGACCCGGTCAGGATGTGGCTGTAGTCGTCGGCCATCGCGGCAATTTCGGGCGCAATGCGGGCCGCCAGCGGATGAGCGAAATCCTCGCCGCTGACGGTCAGCACCCGGCTCACGCCTTCCAGGGCCGCGGCCTGGGCGGCGACATCGCTCAAGTCGGTCCCGAACAGGACGATGTCCAGATCACTGATGCCCAAACCCGCCGCGCCCCTGACCGTCTTGGCCGTGGCCGGATTCAGGGTTTGACCGTCATGTTCTCCAATAATCAGTATTCGCGCCATTACAGCAGTCCCTTGCTTTTGAGTTCGCTCACCAGTTCGGCCACGCTGCCGACCATCTTGCCGCCGCCGCGCTTGGGCGGTGGCTCGAAGGCAGTGGAGACCAGATCGGCCGCCGGCTCGACACCAAGATCCGACAAAGCCTGGGTCTCCAGCGGCTTGCGCTTGGCTTTCATGATGTCGGGCAATTTGACAAAGCGGGGTTCGTTGAGACGCAGATCCGAGGTCATGACCGCCGGCAGATCCACTTCGTTGATCTCCAGACCTGCATCCACCTCGCGTGTCACCGTGGCCTTGCCGTCCGCCAGTTCGACACCGGAGGCGAAGGTGGCCTGGGGGCGACCCCAGAGTGCTGCCAGCATCTGCCCGGTCTGGTTGCAGTCGTCGTCGATGGCCTGCTTGCCCATGAAGACAATGCCGGGCTGCTCGCTCTCGGCCAGCTTCAAAAACACCCGGGCGGCGGTCAGCGGCTGCACCGGCTGATCGGTTTCCACGTGAATGGCGCGGTCGGCGCCCATGGCCAGGCCGGTACGCAACTGCTGCTGCACTTCCGCGCCGCCGATCGAAACAACGACAACTTCCTCGGCCTCGCCCCGCTCCTTGATGCGCAGGGCCTCTTCCAGGGCGATTTCGTCAAAAGGGTTGATCGACATCTTGACCCCGTCGGTCTCCACCCCGGAACCATCGGATTTCACGCGTACGCGGACGTTGTAGTCCACCACGCGTTTGATCGTGACAAGAATTTTCATCGTGGAAGTTTGGTCAGCGAATAAGACCCCTCATTTTAACGTTTCTGGCCACACGCCAGGCGATCAAACCTTTACGTCTCTCCGGCTTTCGCCACACGCCGACAGGCTTCATGATCCAGCAGAAAAACGCCGTCGCCGCCGTGAGCGAACTCCAGCCAGGTGACGGGCTCATCGACCAGCCAGGCCTCGAGTGCGGCAGCCGCCTCGCCGACTTCGCAGATCAAAATCCCGTGCGGGCTCAGGCGTTCGGCCGCCTGCCGGATCAGACGCCGAACCAGGTCCAGACCGTCCGTGCCGGCGACCAGCCCCAGACGCGGCTCCCAGGTGAACTCCGCCGGCAGCCGCTCCATCGAGGCCTCGGGCACGTAGGGCGGATTGGCCAGGATCAGGTCGTAGGTCTGATCCTGCAGGCCCTCCAGCAGATCAGATTGCACCAGGCGCACGCGCTCCGACAGGTCGTACACGCGGACATTTTCAGCCGCCCGCGCCAGGGCCTCCGGCGAAACATCCACCGCGTCGACTTTGACGGCCGGGTGGTAATGAGCCAGCGCAATCGCAATGCACCCGGATCCGGTGCCCACATCCACCGCCCGCTCAAGACCGGCAGCCGGCAGCCAGGGCTCGAAGCCCTCGACGATCAGCTCCGCCAGCGGCGAGCGCGGCACCAGCACCGAAGGATTGACGCGAAACTTCAGCCCGGCAAACCAGGCCTCGCCGATCAGATAGGCCAGCGGCTGGCGGGTTTCAATGCGCCGCTGCAGCAGCGCATCGAAGCGCTTCCGGTCTGTCTCGCCGACAGGGCAGGAGAACGCTTCCGGCCCGAAATCCGGCGCCAGCCCGAGCACGTGAGAGGCCATCCAGCAGGCTTCGTCGAGCGCGTTGTCGGTGCCGTGGCCGAAGAAAAGATCAGCGGCAATCATGCGATCGGCCGCTTGCTGAACCAGCGCCGAGAGTTGAAGGTCAGACATCCTGCCCGCTCCGTCGCCCCAGGCGACGCCTCCTCATCGAAGAAACAACGGACCGATATACTACGCGCATGAAAAATACAGCTCTCCCTTCGCGCCAGAACGGGCGCATTGCCCTGATCCTGGTCATCATGGTGGCAGCCGTGGCGGCAGGACTGTTTGCTTCGCGAACGATGATTGATCGCACCCTGGATCTGCGCGCCGCCACGCTCTTTCCGACCGCACGTGAAATGAGCGACTTCCGGATGGAAACCGCGGCCGGTGAGCCGTTTACCCTCGAAAACCTGCAGGGCCAGTGGAGCCTGTTGTTTTTCGGCTTCACCAACTGCCCGGACGTGTGCCCCGACACCCTGGCCATGCTCGCCGAGTCGATGGAGCAGCTCCGGCTGATGCGGCGTGAGGAACTGCCGCAGGTGGTCTTCGTTTCGGTCGACCCGGAGCGTGATCAGGGCGAGTTGCTGGAAGAATATGTCACCTGGTTTGATCCGGAATTCAAGGCCGTGACGGGGTCGGAGGACCAGCTGCAGGCGCTGACGCGCCAGCTGGGCATCGTTTACTGGCGGGAGGAGCCGGATGAGCGCACCGGGTTTTACAACGTCGACCACTCGGCCGCCGTTTTGATCATTGATCCCGAGGGCCGGCTGCACGGGCGCTTTGGTCACCCGCTGGTGCCGGAAGACGTGGTTGCCGATCTGTTCCGGCTCAGTTCGTGACGATCCGCTGGGCGGACCGCATCGCGGTCTGGCCACAGTATCTGCTGCCGCAGCAGTTGCTGACCTCGGCTGCCTGGAAAATTTCGAACTCGCACCACCCCTGGATTCGCGGCCCGCTGATCGCCGGATTTCGTCGACTGTTTGCGGTCAACCTGAATGAGGCCGCACAGCCCGACCCGACCTCATACGGCTGCTTCAACGACTTCTTTACCCGCGCCCTGGACCCGCAGGCGCGCGCCATGGCCGACCCCGCGCATCGCTTGGTCTCACCCTGCGACGGCACCCTCAGCCAGCTGGGCCGTATCGATTCCGGGCGACTGATTCAGGCCAAGGGCATCGACTACAGCGCCGCCCGTCTGCTGGGCTCCGACGACTGGGCCCGGCGTTTCGACAACGGCCACTTCCTGACCATCTACCTGGCCCCTTACGATTACCATCGCGTGCATTCGCCCCTGACCGCCCGGCCGGTGGAGGAATTCCGCATCCCGGGCCGCCTGTTCAGCGTCTCAAATCGCACCAGCCGCGGCGTGCCGAATCTGTTCGCGCGCAACGAGCGCATGGCGGTCATCCTGGAAAGCGCGCACGGCCCGGTCGCGCTGGTCATGGTGGCCGCCCTGCTGGTTGCCGGGATCGAGACCGTCTGGGGCGGTCCCGAGGACCGGCGGCCCGGGCCGACACCCCGCCGGCAACGGCTTGACGCTCCGGCGCTGACCCGCGGGCAGGAACTCGGTCGTTTTCATTGGGGCTCGACCGTGATCGTTATGACGCCGGAACACTTTCCGGACTGGTCGGACGAACTCAAGGCCGGTATGGTGGTGCGGCTGGGCCAGGCGCTGACGCCGGCCGAATCCTGACTTTCTTGATAATCATCCAGGCATGAATCTTCAGGTCTTTCGAAAAAAGAGCGGCGAGGCGGATCCGATCAGCATGCTGACCTGCTATGACTACAGCTCGGCGAGAGTTCTGCGCGAAACGCCGATCGAGGCCTTCCTGGTCGGTGACTCGCTGGCCATGACGGTCTACGGCCACCCGACCACTTTGCCGGCCACGGTGGATATGATGGCCCGGCACGCCGAAGCCGTCCGGCGCGGGCTGGGGCCGGATCGCGCGCTGGTCGTCGATCTGCCCTTCCTGGCTCACCGTGGCTCGCTGGACCGGGTTATGGAATCCGTGCGCGAACTGATGGTCGCCGGCGCCGACGCGGTCAAGATCGAAGGCATCGCCGGCCATGACCAGACCCTGCGCCACATCATCCAGTCCGGCGTCCCGGTCATGGGACATCTCGGCCTCATGCCGCAGTCGGTCCATCTGCACGGCGGCTACCGGGTACAGGGCAAAACCGCCGAGGCCGCTCGGACACTGATCGAGCAGGCCCGGCAAGTTGAAGACTGCGGCTGCTTCGCGCTGGTGGTCGAATGCGTCCCGACCGAGCTGGCCGCGCAAATCACCCGGGAGTTGAGCATTCCGGTCATCGGCATCGGCGCCGGGCGCGAAGTCGACGGTCAGGTCCTGGTGATGCAGGACGCGCTGGGCATGAATCTGGATTTCGCGCCGCGTTTCGTGCGCCGCTTTGCCAACACCGAACAACTCTGGCGCGGGGCGGCGCAGGAATTCTGCGACGCTGTCCGCCAGGGCCGGTTTCCGGATGACCAGGAAAGCTTCTGACATGCGGCAATTCGAGTCGATTGCTGCCTGCCGCGACTGGTGCCGGTCCGAGCCCGGGGCCACGCTCGGCCTGGTGCCGACCATGGGCGCGCTGCACGACGGCCACCTGAGCCTGGTCCGGCAAAGCCTGGCCATTTGCGACAGGACGCTGGTGTCGATCTTCGTCAATCCGACGCAGTTCGACGACCCGCAAGATCTGGCCGGATACCCCAAAACCCTGACCACCGACCTGGCCACCCTGCGCCAGGCCGGGGTGGACGCGGTGTTTCTGCCCGGCGCCGACGAGCTCTACCCCGACGGCTATCGGATCCGGGTCAGCGAAAGCGAAATTTCCGGGCTGTTGTGCGGGGCGCACCGGCCCGGACATTTCGACGGGGTGCTGACGGTCGTGCTGAAACTGTTCAACATCGTCCGGCCCGACAAGGCCTTTTTCGGCGAAAAGGACTATCAGCAGCTGCAGCTGATTCGAGAACTGGTGCGCGCGGTGCATCTGCCGATCGAAATCATTGCCGTGCCCACCGTGCGCGAACCCGATGGTCTGGCCATGAGTTCACGCAACACCCGCTTGAGTGCAAGCGCCCGCGCCACGGCGCCGCTGCTGCATGAACTGCTGGCCTCCCAACCCGACTGCGCGGCGGTCCGGCAAAAGCTGGAAGAAGCCGGCTTCGTGGTGGATTATGTGGAAGAACTCTGGGGCCGGCGACTGGCGGCCGTGACCCTGGAAGGCGTCAGGCTGATCGACAATGTCGAACGATAAACCGAACATTCTGCTGATGGTTTCCGGCTCCATCGCCGCCTACAAGGCGCTGGACCTGCTCTCGCAGTTGACCAAGTGGGGCGCGGAAGTCCGGGTGGTGCTGTCGGCCGGCGCCGAACACTTTATTGCCACCTCCAGCGTCGAGGGTCTGACCGGTCGCGCGCCGCACGGAAATCTTTACGCCAGCGGCGACGCCATGGCGCATATCCGGCTGGCTGACTGGGCCGACCTGGTCCTGATCTACCCCGCCTCGGCTTCAACCCTGAATCGCCTCGCCGCCGGGCTGGCAGATGATTTGTTGAGCTGCCTCAGTCTGGCGCGCGTGCCGACGACGCCGTTCTGGCTGGCGCCGGCCATGAACCCGAAGATGTGGGCTCATCCTGCGGTTGTGGAATCGGTGCGGCGGCTGAAGAGCTGGGACTACCGCGTCATCGACCCCGACAGCGGCAGCATGGCCTGCGGTGACACCGGCGCAGGGCGACTGGTCGAGCCGGCCGCCATGCTGGGCGAAATCCAGCGCTGGCACGGGGCGCCACGGGACCGGGGTCCGAAACTGCGCTGGCTGATCACCGCCGGCGGCACGCGCGAGCCGATTGACGCGGTTCGCTTTATCGGCAACGCCAGCACCGGCGAGACTGCCGCGCAACTGGCCGAAGCCCTGCTGGCTCGTGGCGATGAAGTCACCCTGCTGGCGGCGGCTCATGCCCGCGCGGTACAGCCTCATCCCGGACTGCGGGTGGAGCATTTCTCCAGTTTTGCCGATCTGGCTGGCCTGCTCAAAAAAGAACTGGGCCGGCACGCGTATAACGCCGTGGCCCATGCCGCCGCCGTAAGCGATTTTCTGGTTGTCAACGCCTTACCGGATCAAAAGCTGGACTCGGCCGCCGAGTCGCTGAACCTTGAACTGACGGCCAGCCCCAAGCTGCTGGACCGGATTCGGGGTTGGAGCTGCTCGGAGCGCCTCTACCTGGCCGGCTTCAAGCTGCTGACCGGCGCAACGGAGAAGCAGATCGCCGGCGCCGTGGCCCGGCAGCGCACCGCCGCCGGTACCGATATCAGCGTTTTCAACGACAGTACCGATATCAGCGCCGGCCGGCGCCGGGGCCAGCTTTGGAAAGAGGGGCAATTCCTGGCCGGCTTTGAAAGCCCGAAGGAGCTGGCTGAGCGCCTGCGCGCCGACGCCCTGCAAAGCCTCGGCAAAGCGGCACCGGGTCCCTGACGTGATCGTTTGCCTGGATATCGGCAACAGCCTTGCCAAGGCCGGGCTGTTCGATCACGGCCGCCTCATCGGTCGCTTTGATCGCGAGACCGCCAGTCTCGGCACAAGCGCCGAGTGGATCAGCTGGCTGGATTCCTGTCTGCGACAGCTTGACCTGGCGCCGGGACAGACAGACGCCGTGCGCTGCTGCAGCGTGGTTCCCGATCTGCAGCCCGCGCTGGAATCCTGCTGTCGGGAGTTGTTCGGCCGCGAACCCTTCATCCTTCAGGCTGCCTCGCAGCAATTCCTTGCGCTGGACTACCGGGATCCCACCCAGCTCGGATCCGACCGGCTTGCCGCCGCGATTGGCGCCTGCCGGCGCTGGCCGAATGAACATTTGATCGTGGTCGGCTGCGGCACGGCGCTGACTTTCTGCTGCATCGACAAAAACCGTCGCCATCTCGGCGGCGCCATCACCGCCGGTCCGGGTCTGATCGCCCGCTCGCTGCATGCCGGCACCGGGCGACTGCCGCCGGTCGCCTTCCAGGCCAACCCGCCCGTTCTTGGTCGCTGCACGCAAGCCGGCATACAATCGGGACTGTTCTTCGGGCTGCTGGGGCAAATTCGGGAACTGTCGGAACGTCTCAGGGCCGAATGCTTTGCTGGCCAGCGTGTACGAAGAATCGGCACCGGCGGATATACTACGGTGCTTCAGGCGCTGGATGTTTTCGACGACGTTGAACCCGACCTGGCGCTGCAGGGTTTAAGCACCCTGAAAACCTGAAATCTCCCATTTTTTTTCAACACTTGCAAGGTAATTCGCGCATGAACTTGACCATGCTCAAATCAAAGCTGCATCGCGCCACCGTGACCGATGCCAACCTGGCCTATGAAGGCTCGATCTCGATCGATCCCGTGCTGATCCAGGCCGCCGAACTACTGCCCCACGAGCGCGTCGAGATCTACAACTGCAACAACGGTGCGCGTTTTGCAACCTACGTCATTCCGGGCAAACCCGGCGAAATCTGCCTGAACGGCGCTGCCGCGCGCTGCGTGCTGCCCGGCGATCTGGTCATCATCGCCAGCTACTGTTCCATGGAAGCCGAACAGGCGGCGCGCCATGTACCGACAGTGGTGATGCTGGATGCGGCCAACCAGGTCGTCCCGCCGCGCGCCGCGCCGCTGACCGGCACTCACGGGTAAAGGTCTGGGTTTGGGGGCTGGCGGGGAGTAGCGTCGGCTGCTGGCGATCCGTGGGAGTTTGGAGGTGGCGGCGAGTGGCGCCGGCTGCTGGCGATCCGTGGGAGTTTGGGGGTGGCGGCGAGTGGCGCCGGCTGCTGGCGATCCGTGGGTCAGATCGGCTCTTTAGTGGCGTCTGATTCCAGTGGCGCTTTGGTGCCACTGAAACTCCTTTCCAGCCAAGTCTAGGTCTGTCGGTTTCGTTGGTGCTCAGGGGCGCGGATGGATGCGGCTAGACGCTGCCAGTTTCCGCGACCCGCGGCTCGCCATCATCCAACACCACTCCCCGCTTGAAGGTTGAGTGGAGGGTGTTAGTCGTGCCTCAAGCGACTAGAAAGGAGCTTCGCGGGTACCCAAGCTCCACTGAATCAAACACCTGCGGAGAAGCCGATCTGCCCCGCACGGCCCGAAGGCCACGGCACCCCCGGATGCTCGGAACCCTCTAAAGCCACCCTCGAGCC
>CAZUTZ010000101.1:0-8694 GCA_964623655.1 uncultured Wenzhouxiangella sp. | reverse complement strand
GCATTTACCCATCCTGATGGGGCGGCCGGCCACGGCGCGACTGTTCGTGGTCGTCCTGGCGCTGGCCTACATCCTGCCGATAGCCGGCGTTTTCGCCGGCGTTTTGCCGGTGATGACGCTGCTGGTGCTGATTCCGGCGCCGGCGGCCGTGGTCTTGAGCCGCATGGTGCTCCTCCACGCCGACAATACCCGGGAACTGACGCCCTGGCTGGGCGTCAACGTGGCCACGCTAATGGTCACGATCGTGATGCTCGGGATGGGGTTTCTGGTTTAGTCATCCGCGACGCCGTCGTCGGCCAGTTGTTCGGCCAGACGACCCAGGCCGGTCATGGAATGCACGTCGCCGTCCAACTCGGCCAGCCGGATGACCGGCTGCGGACAGTTCACGGCGAGCTCCTCCACGGCGTCGTTTTGCTGGTGAGTCAGGCGCTCCAGTTCCAGCGCCCAGTACGCCATGCGCTTGGTGAGCTGATCGGACTGCACGGCAGGCTGGCGTTCGGGCATCCGGGGCAGGCTGGGCGCAAGCCAGCGATTGACGATCACGGCGCTGACTTCAATCTGCATTTCGCCCAGCCTGGAGCGAAACTGGTCGGCGTCGTTGAGCTGGTGCGGGTAGGGGCCGGTGACGACCACGAATGAGGTCTCGTCGCGACGCAGCAGGGCCTGGGCTTTTTCGGCCTGCTGGCTGAACGGTTCCAGAATGGACTCGGCGACCTGGAAGAATTCGCCGATGTCGCGAATCACGTTGGCGCCGGTCAGGCGCTCCAGGGTCTTGAACAAGACGTCGGTGACGCGAAAAAAGCCGCGTCCGGCGGTCCCGCCGAACTGAATGAAAACGCGCATCAGGTTGGAATCGAAAAAGGCCTGCAGGCGCTCGGGTGCAGTCAGGAAATCCAGCGCCTGGGTAGTCGGCGGGGTGTCAAGAATGATCCGCTCGTAGTCCCCGGAAGTCGCGATCTCCTGCAGCCGCTGCATGGCGGCAAATTCCTGGCTGCCGGACAGACGCGTGGAGATGTTTCGATACAGGCGATTGGCGAGGATGGCTTCCTTGCGCTCCGGGCTTGAGGCATAGCGCTCCACGGCCTGATCCAGCGTGCTTTTGACGTCCAGCATCATGGCGTGCAGTTCGCCGGGAGGCTGGACGCCGAGCTTTTCCAGTTTCGGCGTGAGGTCGACCGCCTCCGGGCCGATGCCGTCCAGGCCCAGCGCTCGGGCCAGTCGCCGCGCCGGGTCGATGGTCAGCACCAGGGTGCGAAATCCGGCCCGCGCCGAGGCCAGGCCCAGGGATGCACTGACGCTGGTCTTGCCGACACCGCCGCTGCCGCCGACAATCAGAATGCGATGGCCTTGAATGATCTTGGTCATCACGTCGCGCTGAACTCCTCGATCAGGGCCTCGAGCACTTCGGCTTCGCCGGCCGCCGGAACCCACGGGGCGCGCTTCAACGGGACATCAACTTTCGACAGCGCTTCCAGCCAGCGTTGCTGGCTGCACCGATGAGACTCGATCCACTCAAGCCGCGCTCGCAGCCACTCCGGCGTCGCGCCGGTCTTTTCGAGGGCCGCTTGCGCCAGGTTCTGATCCGGACCACCTTCCAGCCAGGTCCGGAAGCGCTGCTGCTCGTCCAGGCCGATATCCGGGAACACGCTGTTACAGACCACTGCGGCAAAGCGATACGGCGTTTCCTCATGCACGAACTCGACCAGCTCCCGGGTTTCGTCAACCGGCAGCTCCTCCAGCGTGGTGACGGCAATCAGGCTGGTCAACTTCTCGTCGCTCAGGATCTGGTCGATTTCGCGCGAGCGGTCGGCGACGTTGCCGCTTTTGACCATGTCCAGCGCGGCCTGGGGGAAGCGCAGCATGGCCTGGGCATGGCCGGTTGCCGGCGCGTCCAGCACGATGCGGTCCCAGTAGGGTTTGCGCCCGCGCTTGCGGCCCAGCTCGTACCAGATCTTGCCCAGCGGGATCAATGAATCCAGGCCGGGCAGCGCGCCGGTCAAAACCTGAAACAGGGTGTTGCGGGCGATGATGCGGGTGATGAACGGCACCTTGAAAGCCACCGCCAGGTACTCCTCGATGGCCGGCTGCACGCGCAGGTTCATGGCCCAGAGCTGGTCGCGTACCGGCACCAGGTCGTATTGCGGCCGAAAATCCTCGAACAAGTAGCCGCCGCGTGGCGCTTCCGACATTTCCACCCACAGCGTGCGCTCGCCGCGCTGCGCCGAGCGAACCGCAAGTGCTGCGCTGATCAGCGTCTTGCCGACGCCGCCCTTGCCGGTAATGAACAGAAACCGCCGGTCGAAGGCCGGCCCCAGCGCCGTTTCAAGCAGGGCCGGATTCACGCAGTCGCTTGAGTCTGGAACAGAGCGTGGCTATCGACAAAAACGCGATAGGCAGCGATCAGCCCGGGGGAGT
Source organism: uncultured Wenzhouxiangella sp. (assembly GCA_964623655.1). Classification (GTDB taxonomy): domain Bacteria; phylum Pseudomonadota; class Gammaproteobacteria; order Xanthomonadales; family Wenzhouxiangellaceae; genus Wenzhouxiangella. Next base: position 6,279 of record CAZUTZ010000101.1, on the reverse strand, counting down.
GGTCGGTAAATTCAAACACCGACATGAACGGGACGCTCAATTCGAAGCCGTCCGGTCGCCGATAGTGAACCCGACCCTCGACCAGCAAATCACCGTCGGCCTCCCAGTGAGCAAGGACTTCATGGCGGATGCTGTCGAGCAGGCCGAAAATCCCGGCACTGCCCTGGGCGACGGCCTCTCTCCCGATCAGCTCCGGGTGATTGGCAAAGCGAAAGATGCCGCCATCGGCGTCGAAATGGTCGGCGAACGCGGCCGCGTCCATGCGGTCGATGGCGGCGAAGAATTGCTCAAGCCAGCCGGCGTGCGCGCTGGATTCAGGCGCTGCGGTCATCCCGATTTCCCCAAAAGCGTAGTCGACGACACAACGTACAATATTTGGATGAGTGATAAGAAAGACAAGCTGTCTCGACGCGAATTGTTCGGCCGCGTGACCGGCCGCTCGCGCAGCGAAGCCCGCGCCGAACAAGCCCCCGATGAGCACCCGGCCGCCCAACGTGCCGATGATCTGCTGCGCCAAGGGGATTACCAGAAAGCCTCCGAGCTGTATGCCCGGTTACTGATGCGCGAGCCGGATTTCCTGCAGGGATACCGTCGCCTGGGCTGGTGTTATCTCAAGCTGGAGCAAACCGCCGAGGCGCGTCGGGTACTCGAAGACCTGCTCGAACGCCAGGGCGACGACGCGACCGGGCTTTTGTACGTGGGCCTTTCGCACGCCATGGACGGTGCTGCCGACAATGCTGTCACGGTCTGGCGCGACGTGCACAACTACAATCACATCGTGGTCCAGCGCGAGGTCAACTTTATCCTGTTCCAGTCCGACAGCGGCGAGACCCCAAGCGCCGAAGACCTGGTCGAGCGCATTGAAAAAGCCATCGCCGAGCAGAACCGCATGCCCGGCAGTGAGGGCGCCTACTTTTGAATTCTCCCGGGACGGCCGGCTTGCCGCAATGAGCCGGGACGAAGCGATCCCGACACGGGAGTTTCTTTCTGTCTGGTGGCAAGTGGCCATTTTGAGCTTTGGCGGCCCGGCCGCCCAGATCGGCGTGATGCAGCGCCTGGTGGTCGACGACAAGCGCTGGCTGCCGCAGGAACAGTTCAATCATGCGCTGAATTTCTGCATGCTCCTGCCCGGCCCGGAGGCCCAGCAGCTTGCGACCTACATCGGCTGGCGCGTGAGAGGGGTGCGCGGGGGCTTGCTGGCCGGAGTCCTGTTCGTGCTCCCCGGCGCGTTGATCATGCTCGGATTGAGCGTGCTTTATGTCACCGTCGGGCAGACCAGTCTGGTCGAGGGCCTGTTGTTCGGGCTCAAGTGCGCGGTGCTGGCCATCGTCGCGCAGGCGCTGGCCCGCATGAGCGGCAAGGTGATCGCCGGTCGCGCGGCGCTGATCATCGCCGCTGTGGCCTTCCTGGCGATGTTCCTGCTCGATGTTCCTTTTCCCCTGATCATTCTGGCCGCCGCGCTGGCCGGCTGGCTGGTTTACGGACGCGCCGCGGGCGCGACGCCCGCAGTGCCGGCGGTCAAGTCGGTGCCGCTGACGGTTTCGGCCACCGTGCTGTTGCTGTGGCTGGCACCGCTGCTGCTGCTGCTGGTTTTTTTCGGCCGTGATTCGGTGTGGACGCAGATCGCCGGATTTTTCAGCGTGGTTTCGGTACTGAGTTTCGGCGGGGCGTACGCGGTGCTGGCCTGGGTGGCGCAGTTTGCCGCTGACGCCCAGGGCTGGATTCAGGCCGGCGAAATGCTCGACGGACTGGGCCTGGCCGAAACGACGCCGGGTCCGCTGATTCTGGTCACCCAGTTCGTCGGTTTCCTGGCCACCTGGCGGCATTCCTCGGGTCTCGAGCCGCTGCTGGCCGGCAGCCTGGGCGGGCTGTTGACGACCTGGGTCATGTTCGCGCCGTCGTTTTTGTGGATTTTCCTGCTCGCCCCCTCGGTCGAGCGCTTGCGCTTCAATGTCCGGGTGGCGGCCGCCCTGCGCGGCATCACCGCCGCAGTGGTGGGTGTGATCGCTTTTCTGGCCGTCTGGTTTGGCCTCAGGCTGCTGTTTGTCGAACTGCGTGAGGTCGCCGGCTTCGGTCTGGATCTGCAGCTGCCGGTCTGGTCCAGCGTCGATCCGGCCGCGCTGGGCCTGAGCCTGGTCGCGGCCGTGCTGCTGTTTGTTTTTCGAATGGGGCTGTTCAGCGTGGTGGCGCTATCCGCCCTGGGCGGCTGGCTGCTGAGCCTGTAAGCGGAATTCGGCCAAGCGACCGCCCGCCGACTCCGGCAGGGCGGTTTGTTTCATCGACCTTGGCAAGCTTACCCGGAGTTTTCAGCCGCCGCCCTTTCGTAATCACGCCGGCTCTTGCCGTGCGAGACGCCGTCGTGGCAGTCGATGCAGGTCTGACCCTGTTCCTGGGCGCGCTGATGCACCATCCAGGCTGGCCCGCTCTGGCCTTCTTCGGACATGGCTTCCCAGGTGTGGCAGTTCCGGCACTCGCGCGAATCATTGGCCGCCATGCGGTCCCAGACCCGCTGCGCCATCACCGGCCGATAGTCGTCGTATTTTTCCTGCGTGCTGATTTTTCCCATGAAATGCGCGGGCAACTCGACCAACCCGGCGTTGATCTTGACCGCCATCTTGGGGAAGTATTCCTCGGGCACGTGGCAGTCCTTGCATTCGGCGCGCACGCCGCTGGGGTTGTTCCAGTGAGGCCCCTCGGCCACGGCCGGCAGGACGAAGGCCTCCATCTCGTGACAGCTGATGCAAAATGCCGTTGTCGAGGTTGCATCGATGATCGTCATCTTGGTGGTCCAGCCGGCGATGCCGACCACGATGCCGATGATCACCAGCAAGCCGGCTCCCATCCGGGTGGCGGGCCGGGTGATCAGGTTCTTGATCCAGCCGAAAAACCTGACGATCACGTTCGGTCGCTTCTCCGCTCCAGACATGCTGCACCTCCTCCAAAGGGTTTGGTCCAGCCTACAGGAGAGGCGGGGCTGAGCATTTGATGCCCGTCAAATGCGGTTTTCCGAATATAAAAACGGCAGCCCTGAGGCTGCCGTTTTTTGTCGAGATGGGTTCGGTTTCAGGCGTCTTTCAGGACCTTGCGCGCCCACTGCCAGGCGGCGACCGTCTTCGGGAAGCCGACCGAATTCATGCCCAACACCAGGGCATGCTCGATTTCCTCGCTGCTCAGACCGGCTTCAAGGCCGCGCCGGACCTGGCTTTTCAGTGCCGACTCCAGACCGGCGCCGACGCAGACGCCGATCTTGATCAGTGCGCGGGTCCTGGCGTCGAGCGGCCCGGCTTCGTCCAGTGCGGCGCCGGCTTGTCGGTGCGCCTGGTCCAGGCCGGGGAAGCGGTCGGTGAAAGCCTCGAAGGTTTGCGGAATCTGCTGCTCGCTCATGTTGATTCTCCTTGAATGTTCGGGTTGTGGTCGTGCAGGGAGCGTTCGTTCAGGCCGGGTTGCGCAAGGCGTGGCCCTTGATCCATTCGCTGTCGCCGTCGACATAGTGCTCTTGCTTCCAGATCGGCGCGCGCACTTTCATCTGCTCGATGAGGTAGCGGCAGGCCTCGAAGCTGTGGGCCCGATGCGGCGAGCTCACCGCGGTGATCACGCTGGCTTCGCCGACCTCCAGCCGGCCCTGGCGATGAACCAGGTAGACATGAATCTGCTCACCCCACTGCGCCTGCGCTTCGCGGCAGATCTCGGCAAAGATGTTTTTACACAAAAGCGGGTGCAGGTCGTAGCTGACGGCGGTAACCGCGCGCCCGTCGTTGAGATTGCGCACCCGTCCGATGAACAGGTCGGCGGCGCCGTGGCTGTCGGCGGCGCAGTGGTTCAAGGCAGCCAGCGGATCGAGTACGGCTTCGGTGATGTCAACGTGGATCATTTCCAACCCCCGGAGGCCATCAGCCGCCGCAGACCGGCGGGAGGATGGAAATCTCGCGCTCGGGCACCGGCTGGTCGTCTTCCAGAACCTCGGTATCGGTGGCGAAAGCCGAAGCCTGCAGCAGGGCGCGGGAGCTGTCGGAGTCCAGCACCTGGTGCATGGCCTGGCGCAGTTCGGCCACGCTTGCATCGTTGCCGACTTCGACGGTCAGCGTAGGGTCGGCACGCCCCTGGCGGAAGGCGCCGAACAGGCGAATGGGAATCTCTCGAGTCGTGGTCATGGTTTCTCCGGGTGACTTACTGATTGACTGAACCTTGTTGTGGGACCGCGAATTCGGCCGGCAGCTCCGGCAGCCCGTCTGGATGCACAAACAGCCCTGACTTGCCGCCTTCCTTGAGCAGCAGCCGGACGCCGCCGATCGCCAGATCGGCCTGTACCTGCTTGGCCAGATCCCAGATGGTCAGCAGAGCGGCGTTGACGCCGGCCAGCGCTTCCATTTCCACGCCGGTCCGGGCCGAGGTCGAGGCCTGGCAGAAGACATGAATACCGGGCAAGCTCTCGTCGGCGCGGAAGGCGACCCCGACATGGTCCAGACCCAGTGGGTGACATAGTGGAATCAGGTCGGCGGTGCGCTTGGCGGCCAGCACGCCGGCTACTTCGGCCAGCCGCAGGGGGTCGCCCTTGGGCAGGGTGCCGTCGCGCACCATCACGAAGGTGTCTGGATTCATGCCGATATGGCCGGTGGCCACGGCGCGTCGGCGGGTCACGGCCTTGGCGCCGACGTCGACCATGCGGTAGTGGCGGCGATCGTTCATTGGGCTGCGTTCATTGTGGTGTGTTCATCGTGTTGCGTTCAGCCTCCGGTGCTGGCCAGATGAGCGGTGTCGCCAAAATTGCCGCTGTGGAGCTGATGTGCGGCGGCTTTGTCGAACAAAGACAACATGATATGCGCTTTGAGCTCTTCTAGCTGATCGTCGCGCGCCAGCAGCGGTCGCAGGTCGGTGGTGCCGTTGCCGAACAGGCACAGGCGCAGCGCGCCGCGCGCGGTCACCCGCAGGCGGTTGCAGCTGTCGCAAAAGCCGGGCGAATAAGGCGCGATGATGCCGATCCGGCCGGCATGCTCGGGATGGGCGTATTCGACCGCCGGCCCGTCGGTGGCGCCGCGGGCCTGGGGCCGCCAGCCGCCCTGGACCAGGGCATCGCGGACCACGCTGCCGCCGACATGGCGCTGCTCGAAATAAGCCTGGTTGTCGCCGGTGCGCATCAGCTCGATGAAGCGCACGCTGACTCGACGCGTGCGAACGAATTCAAAGAATTGCTGCAGCGCGGAGTCATTGAGGCCGCGCAGCAGCACGGTGTTGATCTTGACACGGTCAAAGCCGAGCTCCAGCGCCCGGTCGATGCCGCGCATCACCTTGTCGAAACGGCGATCCCCGGTGATGCGCTGAAACTGTTCGGCCTCGAGTCCGTCGAGACTGATGTTGATCGCGTCCATGCCGGCCGCCTTGAGCGCTTCGGCGTCCCTGGCCAGGCGGTAGGCGTTGGTGGTCATGGCCAGCCGCTCGATGCCGGGGACGGCCCGCACCGCGCCCACGATGCTGACGAAGTCGCGCCGCACGCTGGGCTCACCGCCGGTCAGCCGGACCTTGCGCGTGCCGAGCTGGCCGAATGCGGTGACCAGGCGGCGGATTTCGTCAATTTCCAGAAATCCGCGCGTTCGTCCACGGTAGCCGTTGGGCAGACAGTACTCGCAGCGGAAGTTGCAGACTTCGGTGACCGACAGTCGGAGGTAGGAAAAGCGCCGGTTGAACCGGTCGCGCAGACTCTGCATTTTTTGCTCCTTCTAAAAAGGTCGGAAGGCAAAGCCGTTTCCAGCAACTGCCCCGGCTGGGGGAACGTGATCCTGACCACGCAAGCGCGGTGAATCTGCCCAGCGGCGCATCGACCCTATCGTTCGCTTCAAGCGAGTGACTTAGGTGGATACGCTCGGAGACGGTAGTTCCAGTGCTCATGGTACGAATCTGACCGGGCAAGCAGTTGATGCACGTCAAGTGTGCGCCAGGAATTGATCAGGCAAACTATCCGCATGTTTCCGGAATGTCTCTCTTGCCCGGGCAACAGCGCCCTTTATGAGGTAGCCGCCGACCGTCGAGACCTGGCTCAATGAGTGCCGTGGGGGAGTCGCGGCCTTCGCGCTGGATCATTGGCTGGCGCGCCATCCGTCCGCATACCCTGCCGCTTTCGCTCTCGCCGGTGCTGGCCGGCTCCCTGGTCGGCTGGGTCGAGGGCGGCGTGCTGCGGCCCGACATCACCCTGGCTGCGGCCGTTTCGGCCGCCTGCATGCAAATCGGCGCCAACCTGCAAAACGACGCCGCCGACAGCCTGGACGGTACCGATGGACCGGCACG
>CAZUTZ010000100.1:0-8797 GCA_964623655.1 uncultured Wenzhouxiangella sp. | reverse complement strand
AAGGAACGGATCCTGGAATATCTCGCCGTTCAGCAGCGGGTCAAAAAACTCAAAGGCCCGATTCTGTGCCTGGTTGGCCCGCCAGGTGTCGGCAAGACCTCCCTGGGGCGTTCGATTGCGCGAGCCACCAATCGAGAATTCATCCGCATGAGCCTGGGTGGTGTGCGAGACGAAGCCGAGATTCGCGGCCACCGCCGGACCTACATCGGTTCCATGCCGGGCCGCGTACTGCAAAATCTGGGCAAGGTTGGAACGCGCAACCCGCTGTTCATGCTTGATGAGCTCGACAAGATGTCGATGGATTTCAGGGGTGACCCGTCTTCGGCGCTGCTCGAAGTGCTCGACCCGGAGCAGAACAACACGTTCGGTGATCACTATCTGGAAGTCGACTTCGACCTTTCGGAAATCATGTTCGTGGCGACCGCCAACTCGCTGAACATTCCGCCGGCTCTGCGGGACCGCATGGAAGTCATCCGCATTCCGGGCTACACCGAGGATGAGAAACTCAATATCGCGCTGCGCTATCTGCTGCCCAAGCAGATCAAGCAGCACGGGCTGAAGGAAGCGGAAATCTCGGTCAGCGAGGGGGCGATCACCGACGCGATTCGTTATTACACCCGCGAGGCGGGCGTGCGTAATCTTGAACGTGAATTGGCCAAGGTGTGTCGGAAAGTGGTCAAAGAGCTGAGCATGGACGACAAGCTCGAAAGCCGCCAGATCACCGTTCGCAATCTGGACAAATATCTGGGCGTCCGGCGTTTCCGCTACGGGCGAGCTGAAGAGGAAAATGAAATCGGCCAGGTGACCGGACTGGCCTGGACTGAAGTTGGCGGTGAGCTTTTGCAGATCGAAGCAGCGGCCATACCCGGAAAGGGCAAGCTGACCCATACCGGGCAGCTCGGCGATGTCATGAAGGAATCGGTACAAGCAGCACTGTCGGTCGTGCGTTCTCGCGCCGCAGCCTTGGGCATTGCTGAGGATTTCCACCAGAACCGGGATATTCATATTCATGTTCCCGAAGGTGCGACACCGAAGGATGGACCCAGCGCCGGAATCGGCATGGCCACCGCTCTGGTCTCGATTCTGACCGGTATTCCGGTCCGGGCTGATGTTGCGATGACCGGAGAAATCACCCTGCGCGGCAAAGTCTTGCCGATTGGCGGGCTGAAGGAAAAGCTGCTGGCAGCCTTGCGTGGCGGTATCAGACTGGTTCTGATCCCCAAGGAAAACGAGAAGGATCTCGCTGAAATTCCGCAGCGCATCAAGAAAGGACTCGAAATCAAGCCCGTACAGTGGATTGATGAAGTGTTTGAGCTGGCATTGGAGCGCGTGCCCGACGGTGGGTCGTCCGATGAACGGGCGACCGGCAAGCCCGATTCGCCGGGGAATCCCCTCCGGGCTCACTGAGTCCCGACAGAGCATCGCGTTTGGCGGTAAAATGGGTGTTACCAACAGGGATCGGACTACGCTGATTGCTTCGCAGGTTGCCTCGAGTGGGCATCTGGCCTACCATTCGCGGGTTCGAGCAATGGGCTGCTGAAGCATCGGGGACTGTCCTGTCGAAGAGGGAACCGTCAGCCGCCTGTACTTACAAGAGACAACTGAATCTGGAGCACCGCAGAATGAATAAATCGGAACTGGTAGAGTCTATTGCCAATGAGGCTGGCATCAGCAAAGCAGACGCTCAGCGCGCTCTTGATGCGTTTACAGGCACCGTCGCCAAGACTCTCAAAAAAGGTGGTACCGTTTCCCTGATCGGATTCGGCACGTTTTCCGTCAAGAAGCGCGCCGCCCGCACGGGTCGGAATCCTGCCACCGGCGAAGAAATCAAGATCAAGGCGTCGAAAACTCCGTCGTTTAAGGCTGGCAAAGGCTTCAAAGACGCGATAAAATAACGGGCTTATGCCCGGGGTGCTTAGCTCAGCTGGGAGAGCATCGCCCTTACAAGGCGAGGGTCGGCGGTTCGAGCCCGTCAGCACCCACCAGGTTTTTTGGAGTGGTAGTTCAGTTGGTTAGAATACCGGCCTGTCACGCCGGGGGTCGCGGGTTCGAGTCCCGTCCACTCCGCCAACACCCGCAGGGCGCCCTAGGGCGCCCTGTTTTTTAGGGGCTGTGGAACCAGTTGCTCCAACCCAAGCCTAATTCTTCGCAACCACTACAAGATTCCCTTCGACCATGCTGCAAGCCATTCGTGAACGCGTCACCGGCATCGTTGCCATATTCATCCTCGGATTGCTGGCGATTCCTTTTTTGTTTTTCGGCGTCGAAAGTTATATCCGCAACGTTCCGCAGGACGCCGTGGCCACGGTCGGGGACTACGAGATCAGCACCTCAGAGTTTCAAACCAGTTTTGCCCGCTTCCGGGCGGAACAGCGCCAGCAACAGGGTGACGACTACGACGAAATAGCGACCAACCAGCCGGTGGTCAGGCGCCAGCATCTGGAAGAGATGATCGATGAAGTGTTACTGCGCCAGCATGCCGAATCGCTCGGCCTGGTGATCAGTCCGGACATGCTGGCCAACCTGATACGCCAGGTCCCGGCGTTTCAGGTTGACGGTCGTTTCGAACCCAGCCTCTATCAGCAGGCGCTGCGTGCCTCTGGTTTGACGCCACGCGGTTTTGAACGTGAGTTGCGGGAAGACCTGATGATGCGCATGCTCCCCAGCAGCGTGGCCTCGTCCAGCATTGTGACGCAGGCCGAAATCGACCGGATGCTGAGCTTGCAGAACGAAACCCGCAGCATCAGCATGATCGAGGTTCCCGCAGAGCGATTCGTCGACGATCTCGTGATCGACGACGAAGATGTGCAGGCCTATTACGACGAAAACTCTGCCGATTTCATGACCACTGAGGAAGTCAGCATTCTGTATGTCGAGCTGGATACAACAGAAATGGCTGCTGATGCCACGCTTTCAGAGGAAGAGCTTCGCCAGCGTTATGAGGCCGCCAGCGAGCGCTTTCTGACGCCCGAGTCCCGGGAGGCGTCACATATCCTGATTGGAATCACGCCTGAGCGCGATGAGTCCGAAGCCCGAGAGCTGGCGCAGGACCTATTCGACCGGATTGCCGACGGCGAATCCTTTGCCGACCTGGCCCGCGAATACTCAGACGATCCCGGATCAGCCAACCAGGGCGGGGACTTGGGCTTGATCGAGCCTGGCGACATGGTTGAGGAATTTGAAGAAACGCTGTTTGAATTAGACACGGCCGGTGAAGTGGCGCCGCCGGTCAGAAGCCAGTTTGGTTGGCATGTGATCCGGCTCGAAAGCATCCGCGAGCCCGAGGGTATGAGTTTTGAGGAAGCACGCGAAGAGATTCTGGCCGACTTCCGCGAGCGGGAGGCCGAAGACCTCTACATCGAACTTTCCGAGCGTCTGGTTGACCTGGTCTTTGCTGACGACACTTCGCTTGCCCCGGTAGCCGATGAACTGGGCCTGGAGATCCGCCGCGCCGGGCCGTTCTCTCGCTCCGGGGGCGAAGGCGTTGCCGCCAACCCACAAGTGGTCGAGGCCGCTTTCTCCGATATGGTGCTGCTTGATGAGATGGTTTCCGATCCGCTTGAACTGGATCGAAATCGCATGGTGGTCATCAAGCTCGACGAGCATTTCCCACCCGAACAAAAGCCTCTGGACTCGGTCGCTGATGACATTCGTGACCGCCTGATCGCCCGGGAATCGCGTGCTGCTGCCCGGGCCAAGGTCGAAAGTCTGCGCGACGAGTTCCGGGATACTGACCAGTCACTGGCCGATTTGGCAGAGACTGCCGATGGCCTGACGTTTTCCGAGCATTCGGCGTTGGGCCGTTTCGATTTTCAGCAAGGGCCGGACTTCTTGAACGATCTTTTCCGGCTACCGGCGCCGGAAAATGGTCCGACCGCCCACATCCTGCCCAGAATGGATGGCTACTCACTGGTACTTCTGGAGTCGGTTCGGTCCGGAGATCCGGCGGCAGCCAGTGAGCAGGAACGACAGATTGTCAGGCAACAAATCCTGATGGGGCGCGTCAATGAAGAAGTCGAGGGCTTGCTGGCCTATTTGCGTGCCAATACCCGCATTCGGGTCGTCGAAGATCGAATCTGATTGATCTTCCTGTCGAATAGACGCCGCCGTCGGGCGTCTATTCGAGACCGGCCATGCCGACGATGTTGTAGCCGGCGTCGACGTATGTGATTTCCCCGGTAATCCCTGCGGCCAGATCCGAGCAAAGAAAAGCGGCGGCGTTGCCCACGTCTTCGATGGACACGCTGCGGCGCAGCGGTGCGGTGCGCTCGACGTGATCAAGCATGGATCGGAATTTGGGAATTCCCGCTGCCGCAAGCGTTTTGATCGGACCTGCCGATATGCCGTTGACTCGAATGCCGTCGGCCCCGAGCCCGTGAGCCAGATAACGCACCGAAGCCTCCAGAGACGCCTTGGCCAGCCCCATGACGTTATAGCTGGGCATGGCCCGCACCGCGCCCAGGTAACTCAAGGTCAGCAGCGCGCTTCTGCGGCCCTGCATGAGCGGTCTGGCCGCTCGCGCCAGAGCCGGGAAGCTGTAGGCGGAGATATCGTGTGCGATGCGGAAACCTTCGCGATCAATCACGTCGGCAAAGTCGCCGTCCAGCTGTTCGCGTGGTGCAAATCCAACGGCATGGACGAGGATGTCCAGTTCTCCCCAGGCACCTCTGATCGCCGCAACCGTGTCGGTGATCTGTTCATCGTTGGTGACGTCCAGCGGCAATATCAGGTCTGACCCGGTCTGCTGAGCGATCTTGTCCACGCGCGACTTGAGCTTGTCGTTCTGGTAGGTAAAAGCCAGGCTCGCACCCTCACGATGCATCGCCTCGGCAATTCCCCAGGCGATCGAGCGCGCGCTGGCGACTCCGACGATCAAGGCCTTTTTTCCGTCCAGCATTCCCATGGTTGAATCCTGATTGAATTAAGTTGGTTTATCCGAAAGATTGTACTGAACAGTGGGGTAGTTGGCGCCGACTCTTCATATCCTGGACTCAATGCTCGGTGTAGCATCGTGGCCGTTTTGCGATCAATCCAATCAATACATAAGGAGCACCCATGAAATTTATCGCCATCAGTGGCAGTCTGAGATCCGCATCGTTCAACAGCCGCCTGATTGATCTGATGGTGGAGGTGGCCCCGGAAGGGGTTGAGATCGAAAAGGCGACCCTCCATGAGATTCCTTTGTATGACGGTGATGTGGAGGAAAAGGATGGGATTCCGTCCGGTGTAGAGGCGCTGCGTCAGCGTATCAAGGCCTCGGACGGGATGATCATCGTGACGCCCGAATACAATGCGGGCATGCCCGGGGTCCTGAAAAATGCTCTGGACTGGCTGACCCGGCCGGGTTCGGAAATGAAACCGACTTTTGGACATCGACCGACCGCACTGGCCGGCGCAACACCCGGCGCGTTCGGCACCGCGTTTGCCCAGGCCGGCTCCCTGATCAATCTGCGCCAGTTGGGCTGTCAGCTCTTTCCGGATTACCTGCGTGTCTCCAAAGCCGGTGAACTGATGCCGGACGAGGGGGGCGTTGATGCTGAGTTGCGTAAGCAGGTTGAGGAATTTTTGGAGGGATTTACAAGGTTTGTTCGCGGGTGATTTGGTGCCCCGGGCAGGATGGCTGAGCCTTCGGCTTCAGCGATTGCGCGCGCAGCGCGCAATTCGAACCTGATTGTTGATGTCGCAGGTTCGAATGTGTTTTTGTCGCCTTGGGGATGGAAATCGGGTTTGTTTTGAATGGTGCCCCGGGCAGGATTCGAACCTGCGACCTACCGCTTAGGAGGCGGCCGCTCTATCCCCTGAGCTACCGAGGCAGGGTTGAAATGGTAGCAGACTGGTTGCCAGGTCCGGGCAGTCGGGCTGCGCCGAAGTTGATCTCTTATCGGCCGAGGATGTCGCCTAGAAATTGACCTCGCCATCCGCTGAGCCAGTCCGGCTTTTCGCCGCGTATTACGCGGGTGATGTCACGCCGACTGGCCAGTAGCGCCGGCTCCACGCCAAGCTCCCTGGCCACAGCGGCGACAGACGTCTGGCACGCCTTGATTTCGGCGCGCTGGTCGGGGGACAGGGGCTCAAGCGCCGGCGGGCGCAGGAAATCGGGGTCCGGTCCACCCTCCATAATCTCGACCAGTTGGTCGGCGTAACGTCGAATCAGGGCCGGCGGGAGTGCGCGCAAACGGCGGTCACGGTCGGCGCCCGGGCTGCTGCCCGCGAGGCTCAGCAGCCCGTCGTCGCGGACAATGAAGCTGCGCGGCAGATTCCTGCGTTTGGCCTCCTGATCCCGCCATTCGGCCAGGCGAGACAATACTGCCAGTGGGCTGTCGCTCAGGTTTCCGGCGCCTTTGACCCGGAGCAGAGGTAGCTGCGCTGCCTCACTGTTCGCAGCCGCAACCAGCCGGGCACAGTCTTCCTTTAGCCATGACAGACGGTCACGCATTTCCAGCGCTTCGCCCAGCCAGGCATGCAGACGCGGCAGCCAGATGACATCTTGTGCCGCATAGCGCAACAGGTCTCGATTGAGTGGCCGCTTGCACCAGTCCGACCGGGCCTTACCACCTGCCAACTCGACGCCCAGCACTTCGAACACCAGATTCTCGTATCGGCACTGAAGCGGAAAACCCAACATGGCCGCAGCAATCTGGGTGTCAAACAGCGGCGAGGGCAGGGTGGAGGTGAGCATGCGCAGCACCTCCAGGTCCTCTCCGACGCTGTGCAGAATCTTGACCTGGGCGGTCTGGTCAAGCAGCCCTGCTAGTGCCGGCATCTCGGGCAGGGCGACGGCATCGAGCAACGCAACCGAGTTTCCGTCGCTGATTTGCACCAGGCCAGGTCGAGGATAGAACGTGCGTTCTCGAACGAATTCCGTGTCCAGACCAATGGCGGGGGATTCGGCAAAAATCGCCGCGCAGGCCTCCAGGTCTCCGGCATCGGTAACCAGGCGGGCCTTCGAAACGGCTTGATCGGCTCGTTGAGAGTCCGTCGAACTGACCTGCGAGTGGGGCAATTGATTGGGGGTGGATGCTGACATGGGCTGAGCAGCATACGCGAAAGCTGTCGGCGATATCACACTGCGAAACTGGCCAGACTGCGGGTTTTTCCGGATAATGCAAAGTGGTTGTTTTAGCTGGAGTCGCTGCAGGCAGGATCGGGAGCCTCGCAATCCGAGTCATGTTTTGCTGGAAAAAAACCGGAACGTCGGTGACGTTCTTTCTGACGTTGCTGTGGGCAGTCACCCTCCTGCCGTACCAGGTTGCCGGGGAAGTTCTTCCCTCAGCGGAAGCCCAGAGAAATCCTCAGAGTGCGGCTGAATCATCATCAGCCGACGATGAAAAGAATGAGCGCATCGCCACGCTGCTGCGGCGAGCAGAGACCGCCCGGGCGCGGGATTGGCTGGTGGCGCCGCGCGGACGCAGTGCGGCTGACCATTACCGGCAGGTGCTTTCGCTGGAGCCCGGTCACGTCGAAGCCTTGGCCGGGCTGCGCGAGATTCAGCGGGAACTGACTGAAGAGGCTGCCGAACTGGCTGCCGAGTCCGACTTCGAGACCGCCCGGCGATTGCTGCGCCGCGCCGCGCCTCTTGCCGACGATCCGCTGTTGATGGCCTGGGCCGAGCACCGCATTACTCGTATTCGCGAAGAGCGGCTGACCGAGGTCGAACAAGCCGTCGAGGCACTGATTGCGGAAGGGCGTCTGGAGGAGGCCGATGACCGGCTGACCGAGCTGGTCGCGATGGGGCTTGAGCGCAGGCGTCTGGAGCAGGTGCGAAGCCGCCTGATCGACACCCGGCTGTACGGCGCGCTCAGACCTGGCCAGATTTTTGCCGACCCGCTGCTCGACATCGACGGCCATGGCCCGGACATGGTGGTGGTTCCGGTCGGCAGTTTCATGAAAGGCTCGCCGGCGAATGAGCCAGGTCGGCAGAGCCACGAAGGGCCGCGGTATCGGGTCACTTTCGAACGTGGTTTCGCCCTGGCCCGGCATGAGACCACCGTGGCCGATTTTCGCCGATTTGTCGAACATACCGGGTACCGGACGGATGCTGAACGCCGGGGCTGGACTCGCGTATACGAGGCGCGCTCGGGCCGGATGATGCGCCGGAACCGGATCAACTGGCGGCACGATTACCGGGGTCGCAGTGCGGCAGATGGCCTGCCGGTAATCCATGTTTCCTGGCGCGATGCTGACGCTTTCGCCCGCTGGCTGGCTGACCAAACCAGTCAGCCGTACCGGTTGCCGTCGGAGTCGGAATTCGAATACGCCCTGCGATCTGGCTCGCAGACGCGCTACTGGTGGGGCGATGACTCGCCCGAGGAACCCGTGGAAAACCTCACCGGCGATGGTGATATCTCACCGACCAATAGCCGTTGGCGAGTAGCCTTCCCCCGCTACAGCGACGGCTTCTGGGGTCCTGCGCCGGTTGCTTCTCTCGAGTCCAACCCGTTCGGCTTGTACGACATGGGCGGCAACGTGATGGAGTGGACCGAAGACTGCTGGCACGACAGCTTCGTTCGGGCGCCGGTCGATGGGTCGGCCTGGATCAACCCGGGTTGCACACAGCGGGTGATCCGCGGCGCTTCGTGGGCCAGCACACCCGACATGGCACGCTCGGCCTATCGCGTGGCCGGTGATGAGGATTCCAGCGACATGCGGGTCGGATTTCGAGTCGCCCGCGATCTGTAAGTTGGCGCCAGCGGGATACTCCGCTGAGGAGTCTGCTGGAAAAAGGAAAGGGCCCATGCTTATACTCGTCCGGAAGGTGGGCGACTGACCTGCCGCGTTTGCCACCGCAAACTCTCAA
>CAZUTZ010000099.1:4890-8831 GCA_964623655.1 uncultured Wenzhouxiangella sp. | reverse complement strand
TGAGCGCACTATTCGAGAGCGGCAGAATTGTCGACCTGATTCTGCTTCTCATCCTTGCCGAAGCGCTCGTGATTTTTGTCCTGGGGCGCGTGACGAGTCTGCGTCTGCCCGTTTGTGGGCTGCTGCTTAATCTTGCTGCCGGTGCCTCGCTGCTGATGGCGCTGCGCGCAGTGCTGAGCGACTCGGGTTGGATGGTGACCGGAATCTGGTTGAGCTGCGCTTTGATCGCTCATGCTGGCGATTTGACGTTGCGCTTGCGGCGTTCGCCTTAGGTTTTCAGGCATCATCATCATGCGCGGTCTGGTCTGGCTCCTGATGTTTTTTAAGTTCGCGATTGACATCCCAGAGCTGCCAAAGACCCAGACCCAGCGCGCCGAGCACCACTAAAGCCAGTTTCACCATTACAATGTCCATTGTTGTTTCCTGCCATTAATATAACTCATTGATAATAAATATTTTTTTGGGTTTTTCGTTATGCTGTGAGTGGTCCGAGCTTCATCCAGGTTGAGCGCGAAAAAGAGGAAAGTCTGCCGGGCTCGGCTCGGCGGTTTCGAGGTCAAATCACGATTTTCAAGGAGACGGGGTAGATGCCGATTCATAGAGCAGAGTTTTACGCCACGGGCACTGATCGTTCCGGGCTTGCGGCTCGGTTCACCAATTTCCGGGTTTTGTCGCCGGCAACCGCACTGGCCGGTCTGTGTATCGTGATGTCGGTCGGCATCGCCGCTCCGGTTTACGCGGATGAAGACGAGAATGTAGCCGAAGAAGGTGAAACGGCAACGGTTGACATCGGGAGCGTTACCGACCGCATCCTGGTGACGGTTCGCCGGATCGAGGAGGTCGGGGCCGATGTGCCGCTGACGATCCGAGTCTTCGAAGAAGAAGAGATTGTGCGCACCGGTGTCACGGACATCAGCGATGTGGCTAATCTGACACCGGGCATGACGTTCGATATCGGCGGTTTTCCCAACGACACCCGCCCGGCGGTGCGCGGAATGCAGGTGGAGCGCGGACGTCCCAGCGTGGCGATCATGCTCGACGGACTCGATTTGTCCGGCGAAAATCTGGGTATTGCCGGCGGCGGCGCCGGTGTGACCCCTGACTTGATCGATCTTGAGCGCATAGAGGTCGTCAAGGGCCCGCAAACCACCCTTTATGGCCGCAACGCGTTTGCCGGCGCAGTGAACTACGTATCGAGAAAGCCCAGCGAACAGCTCGAAGGCCGCCTGATTCTCGAGGGCGCTGAGTACGGCAAGCGAAGAGCGGTTGGCATGATCGGCGGCTCGATCGTGGACGGGCTGATGTCCTATCGCATCAATGCCGCCTACCGAGAACAGGACGGCTTTTATACCAACCCGGTCACCGGCGGGCCGCTTGGCAAAGAGCGTTTCGACGGTATCGCTGCGGCACTGCGCTTCACGCCCGGCAACCGCTGGGACATCACCCTCCGCTACCAGACCAACTCGACCGAAAACTCCGAATCGCCGACCGCCTTCCTGGCAGCCAATGAGCGTCTGCCGGTGCCCGACGGCACCTTCACCGCCGGCCCGCCAGGCTCGCCGGCGCTGCCCTGTCCTGCGGATTTGAGCGGCCAGTCGCCGCAGGTGGTCCAGGCGTGCACCCGCGGGACGGTGGTCGGTCCGATCCGGGCGAGCATCGATGATGTCCAGATGGATTTCAACCCGCTGACCGGAGAACCCCCGCGCGGCCTGACGCTGGACCAGGACCTGGTGACTCTGGATGCCGCCTGGGAGACCGACGTCGGAAAGCTGCGTTACACCTTTGGCTGGATCGACAACGACAGCTTCGTCGAGACCGATGGTGACTTCACCAGCTTTCCCGCACCGCCGGGACCGGTGTTTTCGATATCTGCGCTCCAGTTGCTGGACTACAGCGACGAGCGTTTTGACCACAACCTGTTCTGGACGCAGTCCATTGGTGATTTTGACCTGCTGCTCGGCGGTCAGCGGCTCACGGAGGACTCGACCCTGTCCAACGCGTCCCTGTTCTGGCTGAGAAATCCCGATTCGCCGCTGGCCGGCCCGCCGTTTTTTCTGGCCAATCAACCTGTCACCGATGCGTTCCCGGTTGACAGCACCCGCGATACCACCTACAACGCGCTGTACGGCAGTTTGAATTGGAATGTGACTGACCGACTTCGACTCGGCTTCGAGGCGCGCTACAACCGCGACCGCGTCACTTACGGCATTTCCGGTTGGACACGCCAGGACGTGGCTCTGAGTGGTCTTGAACCGGTTTGCCTGCCCGGCATTCCGCAAGGAGCCCGTTTTACCGGCCAGCCGGGGCCCGACGTTCCGCCGCCGGGAACCGTACAGGGCTGTCCTCGGACCACCACGCTGTCTTATGGTGAGTGGACTCCGCGGGTCACGCTGAATTGGCAGTACAGCGACGAAATCATGCTGTACGGCAATGTTGCCAGAGGTTTCAAGCCAGGCGGTTTCAACGTCCTTGAGATTATCGAATTCGAGGGGCAGGAATATCAGCCTGAATTCGTGGATGCCTTTGAGATTGGCGTCAAGAGCCTCTGGCCGAACCTGAACCTGGCCGTTGACGCGGCGCTGTTTTTCAACGACTACACCGACCAGCAGATTGGCGTTCAGCGCGTCCAGCCCGGCACAGGGGATACCGCCGTCGCGGTGCCGGGGATCGCCAATGCCGGCGCCGTCGAGGCCTGGGGCTTTGAGCTGGAGTCGAGCTGGTTTCCCACCGACCGTCTTGCCGTGAATCTGGGCTACACCTACGTCAACTCGACCTTCGATGACTTCGCGGCAGGCCCGGCGCCGGGGGCGGGCCCCGAGTCCTTCGCCGAATGCGGCGTTCCGGAGGGGCGGGTGTCGTCGCCCCAGTTGCGGGCCGAAGCCGGCAATGCCTGTGGCGATTACTCGGGCAATCGAGTCGGCAAAAACCCCAAACATGCGGTGAACGCCAGCACGCTGTACCGCGCGCCGCTCGGGCAAGGGCTTAATACCTGGTTCGTCGAATTGGCCGGTCAGTATCGCTCCAGGCGGTTCCTGGACGAGTCGAACCTGAGCTGGATGCCCAGCTACACCGTTTTCGATTTGCGAGCCGGATTGGAGTTCGAGCGTTTCAGCATCATTGGATATGTCAACAATCTGACCGACGACGACACCATCCGCAGCGCGCAGCGCAATATCGACCAGGGTCGTCCCGAGGGCTTCGCGCCGGGACGCGGCGCGATTGCCTACCTGCCGGACCCTCGCCAGGCCGGGTTACGGTTTATCTATCAGTTCGGACATCGCTGAGTCGCCCGGTCTGAAGCAAAAAAGCCCGCCAGATTGGCGGGCTTTTTTGGTTCTGGTCGGCGAACGAGCGCCGATTGAAAGGCAGTCAGGGCGTAATCACCGCGTCGATGACGTGGATGATGCCGTTACTCGCTTCGACGTCGGTGGTCACGACATTGGCCTGATCAACCAGCACGCTACCATTGCTGACGGTGATGGTGATGTCTGATCCCTGGAGGGTCGTCGCGCTGTCCAGCGTGACCACTTCCTCGGCGGTGACTCGACCGCTGACCACGTGATAGGTCAGGACGGCCGTCAGGGCATCCGTGTCGGCCATGAGGCCTGACAAATCCTCATCGTGAATCTCGGCAAATGCCTCGTCGGTCGGTGCAAAAACCGTGAACGGTCCCTCACCGGACAACGTGTCGGTCAGCCCGGCCGCGTCGATGGCAGTCAACAAGGTATTGAAATCACCGGTTGCTGCGGCGGTTTCAATGATGTTGCGTTCTTCCTCTCCATGATCATGCGCCGAAGCGTTGACGGAAAAGCCAAGAACAGCGGCGGCTAACAGAGAAACAACTGGCTTGTACATAAAGGCAATCCATTGGTTAGGGACCACAAATCATGAGCTAGTGTGTATCCATGCCGGGTCAATGCCTGATTAAGTTTCCGTTATTT
>CAZUTZ010000099.1:0-4790 GCA_964623655.1 uncultured Wenzhouxiangella sp. | reverse complement strand
CCGCCGCCACCGCCGCCGGAGCTGGAGCCGGGCGGGCTGGCAGAAGAAGAAATGGTCGACGACAGGCTGCTCCCGAGCGACTGCGTGACCGCGCCGATGCCGCCCAGCCTGGCCCCGCTGCCGGCATACCAGCCCATGTTGTTTTGCGTCTGATCGGCCACAGCCTGGCCGACCGCGTGGGTGAATTTGCCGGTCCAGGCGTCTTCGACGTCCAGCGCGATGGCGTAGGGCAGCAGCGCCTCGAAGCGCTCCGGGGTCAGGGCGGGCTCGTCTTCCGACCGCTGCCTGAGCCGGGCCAGGTCCTCCTTTTCCGCCACCGTGAGATATTTTTTCAATCCCTCGATGTGGTCAAGCAGGCGCCGACCCTCCTCGGTTGGCGCTGGCATCAGCCCGGTGAAAACGATGTTGATGATTGCCAGCAAGACCAGTCCGATGATGAGGGTCAGGCTGATGTGGGCGGCAATCAGTAAAGACACGCCGCCCAGGGCGATCGACGCCAGCCAGCCGGTCACCAGGGTTGGTGTGTTGGGGTCGATGTAGCGGCCCTTGTAGCGTTTTTTCAGGGCCTTCGACTGGGCCGTCATCGCGGCCTGGACGCGGCTGGCGTTGGACGATTTCAGCTCCAGCAGCGCGCCGCTTTCGAACAGTTTGGGCAGGAGCGCCGCCTGACTCGGGGGCAGGGACTCGCCGTCCGGCTCATGGGCTCGCTGCACATTCCAGCTCTCGCTGAACCGTCCCTTGTTATGGGCGATGCGCAGCAGCCCGCGTACGCCAAGCTCGACCAGATCGGCCGAGAAACAGCGCTGGTCGTAGCTTTTACGCATGACGTAGCGCAAGCCGGCCGGAGAATAGCCCTCGGGTGGCTCGTAGCGGGCAATGATGACTCCGGGTTGCGGGCCTCGGCCCTTGGTCAGCCACGACCGGATATAGAAAGCCAAAATGCCCAGTCCGCCGACGAAAAGGACCAGCAGACCGCGATTGTCGCGAAAAAACCAGCCGACGCGCTGGGCCTGGCCAGGCTCGTCGACCAGACCTTTGGGGAAACCGACGGAAATGGTCAGTCCCTCGCCGCGCGCCAGCGGCTGTCCGGTTTCGAACCGCACGCGCCCCGGAGCAGTGACCTCGGCGCTGGCGTGACTGCCGCGCGCGCCGGCCGGACCGGTGAAATGATGCAGCTCGAGCTGCTCTTCAGCGACTGCTGCCGGCAGGCTGACGTTGGCGCTGGCCTGGTCGATCGGGAATTCCCAGCCCAGGCCGGTGACGTTCCAGTACAACTCGTCATGATCGTCGAAAAAACCAAGCTGGCGGTCGGTTCGGTAGCGGATGGTGAAGTTATATTCGCCGCGTCCCGGCAGCAGTGAGTCGTCGCCGGTGTTGACTCGCACGCCATTGGCGCGGCGTTCGGTGAACCAGGGTTCGGGCTCACCGTCGCGCAGGACTTCGATGACATCGAAATCAACAATCACCCGGTTGCCCAGCCGGTCTTCGTAGCGGGTCGGGAAATCGCGATAAATGCCGCGGCGAATATTGCGCTGCATGGATCGAACCGTGATCTGCTCGGATACGGTCATGGAACCGTCCGTGTCGATCCTGATGTCGCTGTGGTAGCGCAGGATGCGCTCGTCTTGCTGCGCGAGCAGTGGGGAGATGATCAGTGCAAGCAGCAGGAACAGCAAGGTTGCGGTGGTCCGACGCAGAATCAGTCGCCCTGGAATTGCCGTCATCATCGGCTTTGCTCCACTTGCGGTGTTGCGCGATGCCCGGCTTCCGCGCTGTAGAACTCGGCCGGCAAAAATCTGAACAGTCGGGCGATGATCAGATCCGGACAGGTTTGAATCGCGGTGTTGAGATCGCGGACCGCGCCGTTGTAGTAGCGCCGGGCAAAGTGCAGCTGGTCCTCGACCTCGACCAGCTGGTCGCTGAGTTGCTGATAGTTGTCGCTGGCCTTGAGGTCGGGATAGTTCTCCTTGAGCACCAGCAGACGCGAGAGCAGGGCTTCGAGCTCGTTCTCGATCACGCCCAGTTTCGCCGGGCTATCGGTTCGCATCGCTTGGGCGCGCAGCTCGGTGACTTCGGTCAGGGTTTTTCGCTCGTGCTCGGTGTAGGCTGAGACAACCTTGACCAGATTCGGCACCAGGTCGTGGCGGCGGGTCAGCTGAACGTCGATGTCGCTCCAGGCCGTGCCGACGCGATTGCGCCGGGTCACCAGCCGGTTGTAGATCCAGATGCCCCAGCCAAGCAGGGCCAGCAAGACCAATATTCCCAACCATTCCATGCGCTCAAGGCTCCAGGACGCGTTCCCTTTACTATACGTGGCTGACTCGGGAGCGCTCCGGGTTTCATGCCAGGGCGTTAGCATGAGGGCGTTAATAGTCGTTGCGCTGCACGCTACCAAAGAGAAAGAATCGCTTATGCCCCAGATTTCAGCCGCTCGCCTGCTTGTTCAATGCCTCGAAGCCGAGGGCGTTGAGCGCATCTTTGCCGTGCCGGGCGAGGAGAACCTCGACCTGCTTGAAGCCCTGCGCGAGTCGTCCATTGACCTGGTCGTGGTTCGCCACGAGCAGGGCGCCGGTTTCATGGCCGCCTGCCAGGGCCGGTTGACCGGCAAGCCGGGCGTGGTGCTTTCGACCCTGGGTCCGGGCGCAACCAACCTGGTCACGGCCGCAGCCTATGCCGAGCTCGGCGCCATGCCGCTGGTCATGATCACCGGCCAAAAGCCCATCAAGACTTCCAAGCAGGGGCACTTTCAGATCGTTGACGTGGTCGACCTGATGCGTCCCGTGACCCGCTACACCCGCCAGGTGGTCTCGGGCGCCTCGATCCCGGCCCGGGTGCGAGAGGCGTTCCGTCAGGCCGAGGAAGAGCGCCCCGGCGCGACGCATCTGGAAGTGCCCGAAGATATCTTGCGCGAGCAGGTCGACGCGGCCCCGATGGTGCCCAGCCAGGTGCGGCGGCCGGTGGCCGAGGACAAGGCCATCGCCCAGGCCGTCAGCGCGATTGAACGCGCGCGTCGGCCACTGCTGATGATCGGCGCCGGCGCCAATCGCAAGCTGACCGCGCGCATGCTCAAGCGCTTTGTCAATCGTTTCGGCATTCCGTTTTTCACCACCCAGATGGGCAAGGGCGTGATCGACGAGTCGCATCCCGGCTGGGTCGGCAACGCGGCGCTGTCGGACGGCGATTACGTGCATCGGGCGATTGACGCCGCTGACTGCATCATCAACGTTGGCCATGATGTCGTTGAAAAACCGCCGTTTTTCATGAAAGAGGGGGTGCGCACCGTCATCCATATCAACTTCTCCAGCGCCGAGGTCGACCAGGTCTACTTCCCGCAGCTCGAGGTCGTGGGCGACATTGCCAACGCCATCTGGCAGATCGGAGAGCAGCTCCAGACCCAGGACCACTGGAACTTTGAATTCGCCCGTCAGGTGCGCGCGGCGCTGGAAAAGGACCTGACTGGCAACGGGAAGGGCAACGGCGCCAATGGCGGTTTCCCCGTGCACCCCAGAAGCCTGGTCCAGGATGTGCGCGCGGCCATGCCCGACGACGGCGTTCTGGCGCTGGATAACGGTCTGTACAAGGTCTGGTTTGCGCGCAATTACCAGGCCCGAAAGCCCAACACCGTCCTGCTGGACAACGCCCTGGCCACCATGGGCGCCGGTCTGCCGGCAGCGATGGGCGCGCGGCTGGTCTATCCGAAGCGCAAGATCCTGGCCGTGTGCGGCGACGGCGGCTTCATGATGAACTCCCAGGAGATCGAAACCGCAGTTCGCCTGAAAATGGATCTGGTTGTGCTGATCCTGCGCGACGACGCCTACGGCATGATCCGCTGGAAGCAGCAGGATATGCAGCTGCCCGATTTCGGCCTCGATTTCGGCAATCCGGATTTTGTGCGCTATGCTGAAAGCTATGGCGCGCACGGTCATCGCGTGGAAAAAGCCGGTGAACTGAGAGCGCTGCTGGATGACTGTCTTGACCGATCCGGCGTGCATCTGATCGATTGCCTGATCGACTATGGTGACAGCCAGCATGAGCTGATGGAAGCGATCCCGGAACGCAGCAAGGCGCTGGAGCTTTGAATTTCAGATTCACGGTCCCGATCCGGCATCGCTTCCCGGGAATGTAACCCCGGCCTACGATCGTGCGGCAAAGCCCGATTCCGTCGTCAAATCACCCTAGCCCCTGACCTCTCGAGAATCCATGGTTCAAACCTATCCCTACTATCTAGCCAACCGCCCCGTCCACGCCAACACCGACCTGACCGTCGATGACAAGCACACCGGCCAGCCCGCCTATCGCGTGGCCATGGCCGATGCCGAGACGGTCGACCAGGCCATTGCTGCAGCAGTCGCCGCCCGTCGGCCAATGGCCGAGCTGCCGGCGCATGCCCGACGAGATGCGCTTCGCCACTGCGTCAAACGCTTCGGTGAGCGACACGACGAGCTGGTCGAAGTCCTGATCGTCGAAGGAGGCAAGGTAATTACCGACGCACGCGGAGAAGTCGGGCGACTGATCGAAACTTTTGAAATCGCGGCCGAGGAAGCCACCCGCATCGGCGGCGAGGTGCTGCCGATGGACATCACGCCGCGCGCGGATGCCTTCAGCGGCATGTACAAGCGCGTGCCGATCGGCCCGGTCTCGCTGATCACGCCGTTCAACTTTCCCTACAACCTGGTCGCGCACAAGGTGGCGCCGGCCATCGCTGCGGGCTGTCCCTTTGTGCTCAAGCCCGCGGGCAAGACCCCGGTCGGCGCGCTGCTGATCGGCGAGATCCTGGCCGAGTGCGATCT
>CAZUTZ010000098.1:0-8833 GCA_964623655.1 uncultured Wenzhouxiangella sp. | reverse complement strand
TATTGAGCGCCTGCAGCATGGCCGGGCCTTGCGTCCAGGTGGTGAGCTTGTAGACGTCGATGCCGCGATAGTTGACGCTGACCGGTTCCTCGATCAGCACCTCCCACTGGTCCAGGTCTTCCAGGGTGATCAGCCCGCCGTATTCCTGCGTGGCCCGGACCAGTTCTTCGGCGATGTCGCCGCGGTAGAAGCGCTCATAGGCCGCCATGATGGCCTCTTCCCGGCTGGCGCCCGCGGCCAGGGCCTCGGCTTCGCTTTCGACCAGTTTCTCGAGCGTGGCTTTCAGGTCGGGCTGGCGAAAAATTTCGCCGGCAGCGGGGCCGCGCCGCTGTTCGGGGTCATCTTCATCGGCGTGCGGCAGGAACACCTCGCGCGAATACGACCACTGCTCCAGAATCGGCCGGCGGCGTTCGATGTTGGCCGCCTGCGAGGCCTCCAGCGGATACCCTCCGGCCATCTCGATGGCCGGCGCCAGGACCTCGGCCAGGCTCAGGTTGCCGAACTCGGCCACCATTACCATCAGTGCGCCCGGCGTGCCGGGGGTGACGGCCGCCAGCGGGCCGAACTCGGGCGGAAAGTTCATGCCTTGCTCGCGGAAAAACTCCGCCGTCGCCCCGGTCGGGGCCACGCCCAGGCCGTTGATGCCGATCACTTCTCCTGTGTTTGGATTATGGATCAGCGCCTGGGTCTCGCCGCCCCAGCCGAGCACGTCCCACATCGTTGACGTCACCGCCAGCATGGCGGCGGCCGCATCGACGGCATTGCCGCCCTGCTGGAACATCTTCGCCCCGGCGGTTGCCCCCTGCGGTTTGCCGGTGATCGCCACCCAGTGCTTGCCCAGCAGGACCGGTCGGGTGGTTTCGATTTCGGCCTGTAGGGCAGGGGTTGCCAGGACCATGGCGAGGAGCAGGCAGAGCCCATGGGCGCGGAGGTTTGATGCGCGGTGAAAATACGTCATGTTCGATTCTTCAGGGTGTTGTGGCTTGGAGCATAGCAAACTGCCGCCGCGCGGCCGGCCCGGGTCTGTCCAGACCATGGCGGTGCTTAATCTGTGTCCATATGCTTGAGCCATTGGCGGTATCGCTGTCTTAGCGCCGGAGCATCTTCGAATCGCACCCGGTCAAAGGCGTTACTCGCGGGCGCCTGGTTGTGCAGGCGACACCACAAACCCAGCGCCGTGCCCTCAACGGCGCGCAGGCGCTGGACGTCCGTGCCGAGCAGGTCGGCAACCAGACGACAGACGGTGTCGGACTGGCTCAAGCCGCCGCAAATCAGCACCCGCCTGGGCCGGTCGGTGGTTTCGGCCATGGCATCAACGTTGGCCCGGATCAGAAAGGCAATGCTTTCCAGCACCGCGAGCAGGAGCGCTTCGGGCCGGGGTGTTGCCCCTTCATCCGCGGCCACAAAAGCCGGTTGCGGGCCCGGCCGCCACCAGGGTGAACCCAGCCCGTCGATGGTGTTGAGAAACAGCGGCGGGTCGGAAACGTTCTGCCGCAGCCGGTGCCACTGCTCGTGCGGCAAGTCCACGTCGTGTTTCCGCTTCAGCCAGTTCAGCGCCGATGCGGCGCCGTGGACGCTGGCTTCCAAAGCCCAGAGTTTCTCGTCTCCGTCGCCGAGCAGCGTGGTCTGAAAGCGAGGTTCTTCGAATGTCGGCCTGGTTACCGGGCGCAGCAAGAAAGCCCCCGTGCCCAGATTGACGTAGAGCGTATCGATCCCAGGGCGCCCGTCGATGAAAGGCAGGCTGTTCTGATCGCCGATCAGCAAATTCAGCTCAAGCGTTTGCCGGCGCGTTTTCAGGCGCCCGTGCGGCGAGCGACCGGGCACCAGGTCGGGCAGGGTATCGGCCGGCAATCCGAAACGGTCGAGCAGCCAGGGATCCCAGCTGAAGCTCGCGCGTGACCACAGCAGGCTGCGCTGGGCGAGGGTGTGATCGACCCGGGCGGGCTTGTTCTCGAGCAGGCGTGCGAGCAAAAAGCTGCCCAGCGGTCCGCAGACCAAACGGCGAGATTTGGCCGCCGACTGCACTTCCGGCAGTTCACTCAGGCACCAGGCCAGTTTGGGTGCGCCGGCATAGGGCGAAAATCGCAGGCCGGTGCGCCGGCGAATGTCCTCGGCCTGTTCGGCCAGATGGGCCAGGCCGGGCAGGCTGCGTCGGTCGCGCCACGACAGCACCGGGCTCAGCGCCGCGCCAGTTTTTCGATCCCAGCACACAATGCTGCCACGCTGCACCGCCAGCGCGGCCTGAGTGACCGTGGGGCCGCCAGACTGCTCGACCTTTCCAAGTGCCGCTTCCATCACGGCCTGAACGGCGGCGACGATCTCGTCCGGGTCCTGTTCTACCCGTTCATTGGTTTCGCAAGTGCTGATTTTGCGCCGTGTCTGGCAGCAGCACTTTGCCCGGGCATTCAGAACCTGCCCGAACACGCTCTGGCCGCCGACATCAAGCAGCAGGCTGGCAGGCCCGCTCATCGACTCGCGGCGCCGTCCGAAGGCAGCATGCGCGGGAGATCGTCGACTTCGATCAGGTCGGCACCTTTTCCCCTGAACCTGCGGGCCTCGGCGAGGTCGGCGACGTTGTAAACGACCCATTGCCAGGGCCCGGGCCAAAAAGGATCCTGGCGTCGCGGAACACGATCGGCTCGCACCAGCAGATAGTCCGGGCGCAGACGCCCGGCCATCCAGCGCGCCAGCGGTGACCATGGCTTGAACGCCCAGCCGACCGGTAAATCGCTGCGTTCTCTGACCCGGCGCACGGCCCGCCACTTGAACGAGATGAAAACGATTTTGCACGGTGCCGGAGTGAGGGCCTGCAGCACGACATCGACCGCGGTGTGTCGTCCATGGCGCCGCAGGCTCTGGCGCTTGAGTTCGACAAAAGCCGTGACATGCGGATAGTCGGTCAAGGCCTCCATCACCGCATCCAGGGTTGGAATGGCTGCGCCGGCGCCCTGGGGTGAGTGGATCTCGAGCTTTTGCAGCTCTGCCAGCGGCAACTGCGTCACATGCAGCCAGCGACCGGTGAGCCGGCTCAGGTCATCGTCGTGGATGACCACGGGATGGCCATCGGCGGTAATCTGCACGTCGAACTCGACGAAGCGGGCGCCGGCTTCGAGCACAGCCCGCAGGCCTTCCAGGCTGTTTTCGGCATGGCGATCCGGCCAGCCGCGATGGGCGATCAGCCACTGTGCGGGGTCTGATTCGCTCTCGCCTTCGCTTTCGTTCACTACTGGTTCCTTGATGCTGTTTTGTCTGGACTATATCAAGCCGATATAGTGCGTGATTTAGCCGATCATTTTTCCATGCAAGAACACCGATTCGAGCGCAACGGGGCAACGATTTTCTATCGGCGCTGGCCGGGGCCGGCCGAGCGCACCCTGGTCATGTTCCACGGTTTGTCCAGCAACGGAACGCGCTGGAAAGAGTTTGCCGAATTGGCCCGGGCGCGCTGCGACTGGCAGATCCTGACGCCCGATCTGCGCGGTCACGGGCGGGCAACGTACCGCGGGCACCTGACTCGGGATGACTGGATTGATGATTTTCTCGCCATGCTGGATCGGGAAGGCTGCGAGCGAGCGGTTGTCGGAGGTCATTGCCTGGGCGCGAACCTCGCCATGCGTATTGCCCTGGAACACCCGGAGCGGGTCAGTGGTCTGGTCCTGGTCGAGCCAATGCTGCCCAGCGCGCTAAACGGCGTGCTGCGGGTCATCCGGCCCGTGCGCTGGGCGCTTCCGGCGCTGGCCTGGCCGATCCGCGTCATGAACGCCATGGGCGTGCATCGCCGCTCTTTGCCGGTGCTGGATCTGAGTGAGCTGGATCGTCAAACCCGCGCCCTGGTCGCCGAGCAGGGCGATTCGCGGGCCATGCTCAAACGCTATGCCAAACCCAACAAGGACATGGCCTATCTGCCGGTCGCGACCTATCTGCAGGCGCTTTACCAGGTGTTGCGCGATGTCGGGCCGCTGGAAAAGATCCAGGCGCCGGCTTTGGCCTTGCTTTCCGGCGGCGCCCTGCTGGCCGATCCGGTCGAGACGCGCCGCTGCCTGCAGGCGCTGCCGCGTGCGCGGGTCGAGCAGGTGGATGCCCTGCACTGGATACCGACCGAGCATCCGCACGAGATGACGCAGGCAATCGTTCAATTCCTGCAGGGTCTCGACAATCTGCAGCCTGACTCCATCAGCCTCGACGCCAACCGATGAGCCATCACAGCAGAGACTGGGTCCATTGGGCCATTCGTCAGATCGAATCGGATTTTCAGCGCTCGGCCGACACGCACCTGATCCGCGTCGATTTGCCGGCATTTGACGGTATCGACCTCTATCTCAAAGACGAGTCAACCCATCCATCGGGCAGCCTGAAGCATCGACTGGCACGCTCGCTGTTCCTCTACGGTCTGGCCAACGGCTGGATCGAAGAAGGCACCCCGATCATCGAATCGTCCTCCGGCAACACGGCGGTTTCGGAGGCCTATTTCGCCCGCTTGCTGGGGCTGAAATTCATCGCGGTCATGCCGCGCGATACTTCCGATCGCAAGGTGCGCGAGATCGAGTTCTATGGCGGTGAATGCCGGATGGTCCCGGGGCACGAGATTTACAGCGCGGCCGCCGAAATCGCGCGCTCGGTCAACGGTCACTACATGGACCAGTTCACCAACGCCGAGCGGGTCACCGACTGGCGCGGCAACAACAATATCGCCCAGTCGATCTTTGACCAGATGCAGCGCGAGCGTTTTCCCTGTCCTGACTGGATCGTGGTCAGCGCTGGCACGGGTGGTACGCCGGCCACCATCGGCCGCTACATCCGCTACCGCTGTCATGCCACCCGCCTGTGCGTGGCCGACCCGGAAAACTCGGTGTTCTACGACTACTGGAAAACCCGTGACCACAGCCTGACCAGCGAAACCATGTCGGTCATCGAAGGCATCGGTCGTCCGCGCGTCGAGCCGTCGTTTGTGCCCGAGGTCATCGACCACATGATCCAGGTCCCGGACGCGGCGAGCATCGCCACCATTCATTTCCTCGAAAGCGTCCTGGGTCGCAAGGCCGGCGGCTCCACCGGCACCAACCTCTATGCCTGCTTTGAGTTGATCGAGCGCATGATGGCCGAAGGCCGGCGGGGCAGCGTGGTCAGCATGCTGTGCGATACCGGCGAGCGCTACTTCAACACCTTCTACGACCCGGCGTGGCTGGCTGAGAAAAGATTTGAGCTGCAGCCCTGGCTGGACCGATTGCAGCGGTTCTATCGGAGCGGGCGGCTGTCTTGAGGCTCCTTAACACTACGCCGCCGGCGCCTGCTTCAGAGTGTCCATGTCGATCACGAAGCGATAACGGACATCACCGCGCTTGAGCCGCTCGTAGGCTTCGTTGACCTTGCCGATTTCGAGCATTTCGATATCGCAGCTGATGCCGTGCTCGGCGCAGAAGTCCAGGCACTCCTGGGTCTCGGGCAGGCCGCCGATCAGCGATCCGGCCAGCGAGCGTCTTGCAAAGATCAATCCTGCAGCATCCAGCGGCGGGTCGACCGGTTCGGGCATGCCGACCAGGATGTGGACTCCGTCGTGTTTCAGCGCGGCCACGTAGGGGTTGAGGTCGTGCGCTACCGGCACGGTGTCGAGCATGAAGTCGAATTGGCCTGCGGCAGCCTCCATCTGCGCCTCGTCGGTCGAGACGATGACGTGATGGGCGCCCTGTTGACGGCCCTCGGCGGCCTTGTCGGCAGACCGGGTAAACAGGGTGACTTCCGCGCCCATGGCCCGGGCCAGCTTGATGCCCATGTGTCCGAGGCCGCCCATGCCGATAACGCCGACGCGATGACCGGCGCGGACGCCGAAGTGGCGCAGCGGGGAGTAGGTGGTGATGCCGGCGCACAGCAAAGGCGCGGCCGCGGCAAGGTCCAGGGCATCGGGCACCCGGACCACAAAGCGCTCGCTGACCACGATGTTTTCCGAATAGCCGCCGAAGGTGATCGAGCCGTCGTGACGGTCCTCGCCGTTGTAGGTCAGCACGTTGCCGCCGGTACAGTATTGCTCCAGGCCCTCCTGGCAAGGAGCGCACTCCCGGCACGAGTCGACCAGGCATCCGACGCCCACCCGGTCACCCACCTTGAATTTCGTCACCTCACTGCCGACTGCGACCACATGACCAACGATTTCGTGGCCGGGGACCACCGGGTAAACGGTCATGCCCCAGTCGTTTTCGACGAAATGCAGGTCAGTGTGGCAAATGCCGCAATAGGCGATGTCGATGAACACATCGTCGGCGCGCGGTTCGCGGCGGTTGATCGTGAACGGGGACAGGCCCGAGGTTTCGGAATGGGCAGCGTAGGCTGAAGTCGTCATGGGAGAGGTGAGAACGTTTGGAGACTGCCGAGTTTAACAGTCGGGGTTGGCCGGAAAAGACTCCGTGACCCAGTTCCAGATTCTGCCGCATTGGATCAGAATGCGCGGGCTTCATGTGTCGTGCTTCGAGCATTAACCTCATCGAAACGCTCGAAATCTCAGCGGCAGGACAGCTCAAAGAGATCCAGGCCGGGCGCGATCATCTTTGTCGGTGTATGCTTTTGCCAGGGGCAAAGAGGGTCTTGGGAGGAGAGTCTTATGTTGCGCTCTATCTATATCGCCGACTACATGAACCCCCGACCGGTCACCGTCCACGTTGAAGACACCCTGACCGCGGCCGCCGAAACCATCACCCGCCAGCAGGTTTCCGGCGTCTGCGTTGTCGACAGCGACGACTGCCTGATCGGCGTCCTTTCGGAAATCGACTGCTTGCGCGCCGTCATATCGGCCACCTACAACAACACCGGCGACATTGGCAGCGTGCGTGAGGCCATGACCCGGGAAGTGCAAACCTGCCAGCTCCACGACAACATCGTCGATGTCGCCATGGACATGATTTCCAAAGGCCACCGACGGCGCCCCGTGGTCGACAAGGGAAAGCTGATTGGTCAGCTGACCTGCCGGCAGATCTTGCGGGCGGTGACCGCTTTCAACGAAACAATGCGGGCCTGAGAATTTGCCGCAGTACCGACTTCGGGATTCTCGAAGCAATGGGTCCGGTCAGGCGGCGCGTGCCTTGCCTGATCGGCCGCGTCCTTGTCCTCCACGCCGTCTGCTCGGCTTGGCCCCTTCAGGCCGGGGTGCGGATCCCCGGTTTTGGCTGCCTTTGCGCGCCTTGCCGGCTGGTGCGCTCTTGCGCGCTGGCTGCTCGACGGGGTCATAGCCATCCACGACCTCGGTCGGGATCTTGACCTTGACCAGGCGCCGGATGTCTTCGAACAATCCGTGTTCGGCGCCGGAAACTAGAGAAACCGCCAGGCCGTCGCGTCCCGCCCGGCCCGTGCGGCCGATTCGGTGGACGTAGTCTTCCGGTACGTTCGGAATCTCGAAATTGACCACGTGCGGCAACTGGTCGATATCCAGCCCGCGGGCGGCGATATCGGTCGCCACCAGGACGCGGATGTTGCCGTCCTTGAACCCGGCCAGCGCCTTGGTGCGCGCGCCCTGGCTCTTGTTGCCGTGAATGGCGGCGGCGCTCAGGCCGTCGCTCTCCAGCTGCCGGGCCAGGCGGTTGGCGCCGTGCTTGGTGCGGGTGAAAACCAGCACCTGGCGCCAGTTTTCCTGGCCGATCATCCAAGACAAGAGCTCGCGCTTGCGGTTCTGGTCGACACGAATGGCTTTCTGCGCGATGGCCTCGACGGTCGAGTTGGGCGGCGAGGTTTCCACGCGCAGAGGGTTTTGCAGGTAGCGTTGGGCCAGCGCGGTGATTTCGGCCGAGAAAGTGGCCGAAAACAAGAGAGTCTGGCGCTTTTTGGGGACGTGCTTGAGGATGCGCTCGATGGCCGGACGGAAGCCCATGTCAAGCATGCGATCGGCTTCATCCAGCACCAGCATCTCTATGCCGTCCAGACGCGCGGTACCGCGCTCGAGGTGGTCGATCAGGCGGCCGGGCGTGGCAATCAGCACGTCCACGCCGCGCCGGAGCTTGTCCATCTGCGGGTTGATGTTGACACCGCCGAAGACTTCCAGTGATTTCAGATTCAGGTGTCGGCTGTAAGCGCGCAGGTTTTCGTGGACCTGGGCGGCCAGTTCGCGGGTCGGCGTCAGGATCAGGGCGCGCAGCTTGCGCGGCCCCTTGGACTCACTGAGCTTTTGCAGCAGCGGCAGGGTGAAGGCCGCGGTCTTGCCGGTGCCGGTCTGGGCACTGGCCATGAGATCGCGCCCGGCCAGCATGGCCGGAATGGCCTTGAGCTGGATCGGGGTAGGCTGGGTATAACCCTGCTCGCCAACGGCGCGCAGCAATTCGGCCTTCAGGCCGAGGGAATCGAAAGACATGGTATTTCCTTGTTGACCAAGGCGTAATAAGGCGGGTCGCTAAGCTGCGACGCGCGAGACAAATCGGGGAAAGGCCTTGGAAAACATTCAATCCGCGAGAGGGCGCTGTTTGGAGATCGACCGCCTGGGCCGACCGAACGCGCAGCGAAGGATAGCACGAATACAGGAACGGCATCGGCGCCCGAACAGTTTCACCCGTGTACCAGGGCAGCCCATCGCGCCTGCTTTTGAGTTCTCGCCCACGCCTCGGAAAGCGATCCCGGGATTTCCCGGTCAATGCTGCCGAAATGGCGGAGGCCTCTAGCCGTTCAGCAGGGCCCGCTTCATCGGGCATGCCGCAAGCGCTCGCGCCTGGATGGCCTAATGGCCGATGTTGCCGGATAGTGGAAAGTGTGTGGAAGTTCGTTTGAAGCCGAGGCTTAGGGGGGGCTGGGCCACCCTCAGCTGGGGAGTCCGATGGCGCCGAGGCGTGCCAGTTTGGCGATCTCGGCTGTACCCAGCCCG
>CAZUTZ010000097.1:0-8888 GCA_964623655.1 uncultured Wenzhouxiangella sp. | reverse complement strand
CTGGTCCCTGGTCCCTCGTCCCTGGTCCCTGACCTCCCTCTCTACCCACTACCCAAACTCACCCAATTCGTCCAACCGCTCGTGGCTGCCGGAAAGGCTGGCGGTGACCGATTGGGGGCAGGGGTCGAGTTCCGAGGCCTGCTCCAGCTCCTTGAGCAAGGTGGCCTCTTCCTCCATGAAGCGCCTTGCCAGCGCCATACTCCGCCGGTCGTCGAGCAGGACCTGGATTTGATCGGCAAGCTGTTTAAGGGTTTCCAGTTCGGTATTCGGTTCGCGCGGCAGCAGATTGCGTGACCGCGCACTGTCATCCAGCTGCGCGGCCTGATCTGCCAGCGTCCCGGCGTAGTCTGCAAAGCGTTGGCGAAGCGCTTGCTCTTTTTCGCCCTGCGCGGCCGAGTCATCATGCTCGGCCATCTGTCGCGCCGCCTGGTCATAGCGTTCAGCCAGGCGGTGGCTCTGGGCGCCGGCTTCGAGCAGCGCGGCTTCGGCTTCGGAATGGAGCAGAGGCATTTGAATTCTCCAGTCAAACGGGCGGCGGGGCGAAGACGCGAAGCGCGCCGGGCTGCACGGAACATTTGACCGGCGTACTCAGCAGGAATTCGCCGTCAGCGGTCACGTCCAGTGCGGGCTCGGTATGCAGTTCGACCGTCCGGCATCGACGGTGGGTCATCGCATCATTGGCCCGGGTGCGGCCGAAGCGCAAATGGAGCGCGTTGGCGATCAGGCCAAGGCGGCTTTCGGGGTGAATCATCAGCACATCGAGCCGGCCGTTATCGAGTTTGGCGTCTTCACTGACGGTCAGGCCGCCCCCGTAATGAATCCCGCAGGCGATCGTGATCTGCGTGCACTGCACCCGGTGTTCGTGGTTGTCAATCACGATGCGCGCACTGAAGTCTTCCTGTTTCTTGAAAGCGCGGGCGACGCCGATCAGATAAGCCAGCACGCCAAAGCGCGATTTGGTTTCGGAGTCCATTTCGCGCGTCATCTGCGGGCCCAGGCCCAAGCCGATGGCGTTGACAAAGCTCACATCATTGGCGCGGGCGACGTCGATCCGGCGGGTTTCGTCGCGGGCGATGACCGCCAGCGCCTCTTGGATGTCGGTTTTGATGCCCAGTGAGCGAGCCAGGTCGTTGGCGGTACCCAGCGGCAGGATGCCGCAAGGCTTGTCGACTTCGAGCAGGGCATCCAGCGCCAGGTTGATCGTGCCGTCGCCGCCGCCCAGGATCACGCGGTCGCACTGCGGGCCGTGGCGGCGCAGGAGTCGGGGCAGGTCTTCGGGCTCGGCGGGGCGTTCGAACACCGTGGGGCCCTCTCTTTCCAGCCGCTTTGCGACGGCGTCCAGATCATCGTCGCCCGAGCGGCTGCCGGGATTGGTCAGCAAAAGGGTTTTTACAGTCACGAATCTTTGGCCTCTGGCGGCTCGGGCACAGTGCGGATCTTCCGGAAAGCGGCGTTCAGTCCGCAATATACCCCGTAGCACAGGAAGCCGGCCGCCATGGCCGCCAGCAGCCAATGGCCGTAGGTTTCGGTGCCGATCCGCCACATCGCCGATGCCACGTCGGTGACTTCATCGCTGGAGGCGAACCAGCCGCCGCGCATCAGCGACCAGCCCAGGATGCAAAACATGATCCCGCGCGCCCCAATTCCATAGCTGGACAGCCAGGCCATCGGGCCGTGCAGGTATTTCAGGCCAGCCGCGCGAAACCACTTGTGGCGAAACGGCTGCGACCAGGCGCGCCAGAGCTGGTAACCGCCGGCTGCGATCAGACCGGCGCCCACCACCCCCAGCAACCAGCGCCCGCCAGGCCAGTCGATCACCTGTGCGGCGGCATCGCCGGCGCCGCTTGTTCCGCCGCCGATATCGGTCACCGCGCTCAGGGTCAGCAGGGTCAGCGACGCGTACAGACCGGCGCTGATCAGAAATCCGGCGCGCTGGACCAGGCCGGGCCAGCCCAGCCCGCGTTCATCGGGATCGACCAAGGCCTGGTAGAGCCGCCAGAACACGTGCGCGCCGAGGCCCGTGGCCAGCAGCCCGAAGCCCAGCCGCCCCGGCAGCGTGCCGCCGATGATATGGATGGCACCGCCGGCGCCGGTCACCCGACCTTCGCCGAAGCCGAAAACCGCCAGCAGCGCCAGCAGGCCGACCGCGGCAAACACCAGTCCCTTGGCCGCATAGCCGATGCGGGCGAGGGTGGCTACCGAGAGACGGCCGGACTTGCCGACCCAGCTCATCGATGCGTTTGGGGCGCCATGCCAGTTTTCCGAACCAGCAACACGCTCAAGGCCAGCCAGGCCAGGCCGGCCATCCAGCCGGCCAGTACGTCGCTGGGCCAGTGGACGGACAGATACAGACGGCTGAAACCGGCCACGAAGCTCGCCACCAGCGCGACGAACACCAGATAGGCGCGGACCGTTCGCGCGCCCGGCTGCCGGCCGATGACCCAGGCCAGCGTCAGGTAAACAACCAGCGAGGCCATGGCGTGGCTGCTGGGAAAGCTGGAGGTAAAAGTCTGGGTGACATCCGCAATCAGCTGCGGGCGCGGCTGCGAAAACAGCTGCTTCAAGCCGAAGCTGAGTAGCACACCCGGCACGATGGTCGCCAGCAGTACCAGCACCCAGCGCCAGCGTCGCCGGAGCGCCAGCCAGCCGCTCACGGCCAGGGTCATGAACA
Organism: uncultured Wenzhouxiangella sp.; assembly: GCA_964623655.1. Classification (GTDB taxonomy): domain Bacteria; phylum Pseudomonadota; class Gammaproteobacteria; order Xanthomonadales; family Wenzhouxiangellaceae; genus Wenzhouxiangella. The sequence goes on along the minus strand of CAZUTZ010000097.1, from coordinate 6,217 downwards.
CCAGCACGCTGATACTGCCCAGCGCGGTCAGATCGCGACCGGCCTCGCGCAGCCAGTCCGGCCCCAGCGGCCGGGTCGGCTCGCCGGTGTAGAGCAGGGCACGCAGAATCGCCTGATCCAGCCGCTGGCCCCAGTCGCTGCCGGACCACCAGGCCAGCAGGACAAAGCCTGCGATGGACGCGCCAAGCAGTAACAGCAAGTGGCTTGTTGTTTTGTTCTTTGTCGGCATGGGCGGTGATGGTAAACGGTTGGCTTTGCTTTGGGGACCAGGGACCAGGGACCAGGGACCCGGGACCAGGGCCCAGGGCCCAGAGTGCGCCGGTTTCTGGGGATCGTTTGGCCGATGCTTCAGTCTTGAGCAGCCTTCGCCTTCTGCCTCAGATCACAAAGATCCATCGAGCCAACTGGTCCCTGGTCCCTGGTCCCTAACACCCACCCTCTCCGCTAGACTCTCCCCCTAACCCAAACGGCATCCAACCCGTGACATCCGGACTCCACGACGTCATCAGCCTGCTCGAACTCGAGCGCATCGACGACAACATCTTTCGCGGCGAAAGCCGGGATATCGGCGCGCCGCAGGTGTTTGGCGGGCAGATCGTGGGGCAGGCGCTGTCGGCTGCGCACCAGACCGTGGAGGATCGCCGGCCGCATTCGCTGCATGCTTATTTCCTGCGTCCCGGCGATTTTCACCACCCGGTGATCTACCAGGTCGAGCGCGCTCGCGACGGCCGCACCTATTCCAATCGTCGGGTGGTGGCCATCCAGCACGGCCGGCCGATTCTCAACATGACCGCCTCGTTCCATACCGACGAGCCGGCCTGGGATCATCAGGCCGCGATGCCCGAGGTGCCCGGGCCCGAGGGCCTGAAAAACAGCACTGAGCTGGGCCGGGCGGCGGCCGAGCACGCGCCGGAAAAAATGCGCCGCCTGCTCAGGCACTCGCCGCCGTTTGAATTCCGCCCGGTCGAGGTGCCCAAGTTTCTCGACCCGTCGGAAAGGCCGCCGGCCAAACACGTCTGGATGAAAGCCTGGGAATCCTTGCCCGACGATGAGGCCCTGCATCGGCATCTCCTGACCTATGTTTCCGACTACGAGTTGCTCGGTACCGCGACCTTTCCGCATGAGCTGGACTTCCGCCATCGCCGGGTGCAGATGGCCAGTCTCGACCACGCCCTGTGGTTTCATCGGCCGTGTCGGGTCGATGACTGGCTGCTGTATGCCTGCGACAGCCCCAACAGTTTCGGCGGTCGGGGTTTCTCCCGCGGTTTGATCTTTACCCGGGACGGAGAACTGGTGGCCTCCGTGGCCCAGGAGGGCGTGATCCGCCCCCGCCAGCCCCGTTCCTGAGCGCCAGGCGCGGACCGTTTTTGCGCGAAGTCATATTCCCGGGGCCTGATAACCGGTAATCTGGATGCATATTGAGCGGGCCAGGCCCACGCGGACCGGCACCGCATTGGCGGTTTTGACACGGTTGGCATGGGCCGAGGAAGTCACGCTTATCCAGGAATCGACGAACAATCTGATACCAGCGTCAGCCAAGACCGGAGCGGCGCGGTGAGCGATGCCGTGATCGCCGCGCTGGCCCTGGCAGCCCTGGCCATCCTGCTGTCCAGCATCCTCCTGCTGGCCGGGCATTTCCTGCGCGTCCAGGAAGACAAGCGCCTGGAAAAGCTGGTCAACCTGCTGCCCGGCACCAACTGCGGGGCCTGCGGCCAGCCCGGTTGTCGGGCCTTTGCCGAGGCCCTGCTCAAAGGTGAAGAGGCGCCGGCGGGTTGTTCGGTCAGTTCGGATCCCGCGCGCCAGCGCATCGCGATCTTTCTTGGCGTACCGGTCGGTGAAGCCGATCGCAAGGTCGCCCGCCTGGCCTGCGCCGGTGATCGCAATGCGGCGAACTTCCTGGCCGACTACCAGGGTGAGGCGCGCTGTTCGGCCGCGGCCGTGGTCGACGACGGCGGCAAGGCCTGCGCCTGGGGATGTTTGGGTCTTGCCGACTGCGAGCGCTCCTGCGATTTCGACGCCATCGTCATGAGCCCCACCGGGCTGCCGGTTGTCGACGAGGTCAAATGCACGGCCTGCGGCGACTGCGTTCGGGCCTGCCCCAAGGATCTGTTCAGCATCGTCCCGGAGCGGGAACGGTTGTGGGTCGCCTGCAAAAACCCGCTGGAAGGCAACGAGCTGCTGGAAACCTGCCGGGTGGCCTGTACGGCCTGCGAGCGCTGCGTGCGCGACGCGCCGGACTGGCTGAAGCTGGAGCGCAACCTGCCGGTCAATGTCGGTGACGCGCCGGGCAAACCGCCGCGCAGCGCCATCGACCGCTGCCCGACCGGGGCCATCGTCTGGATCGAAAACGGCAAGGCGCATCTCGGCGCCACCGCCCGCATGCCGCAGGCGCTGCGGGTCCGGAAACAAACCGCCTGAAAGTGAAACAGCACCAACAAACAGCAAGATACGTGAAGCAACAAGCAACCAGGAAATCGATATGAAACAAGCCGCCCGCAGCCAGCCCCAGGCGCAAGCCAAATACCCCGGCCAGCGCGCCGCCATGGACGGCAACAGCGCCGTGGTCTCGGTCGAGCGCGACGGCAGCGACGCCGCCGGCGCCTATCCGATCACGCCGTCGACGCAGATGGGCGAGGGCTGGGCCGAGGCCGCTTCCGCCGGTTACCGGAACATCTCCGACCGGCCGCTGATCTTCATCGAGCCCGAAGGCGAACACGCCGCTGCCGCCGTGACCGCCGGCATGGCCATGACCGGCCTGCGGTCGGCCAATTTTTCTTCGGGTCAGGGCGTGGCCTACATGCACGAATCGCTGTACCCGGCGGTGGGCAAGCGCCTGACCTATGTGCTCAACATGGGCTGCCGGGCCATGACCAAGGCCACGCTCAACGTGCATGCCGGCCACGACGACTATCACTGCGTCGACGACACCGGGTTTTTCCAGGTTTTTGCCCGCGACGCCCAGGCCGCCGCCGATCTCAACATGATTGCCCACCGCCTGGCCGAGCTGGCGCTCAACCCCGGCATCGTCGGCCAGGACGGGTTCCTGACCACCCACCTGATCGAATCCCTCATGCTGCCCGAGCGCGAGCTGGTGGCCGAATACCTGGGCCGCCCCGACGACATTATCGAGTGCCCGACCCCGGCCCAGCGCCTGCTCTACGGCGATACGCGCCGGCGCGTGCCTGAGCTGTGGAACGTGGACAACCCGATCATGTCCGGCACGGTGCAAAACCAGGATTCCTACATGCAGAGCGTGGCCGCCCAGCGGCCGTTTTTCTTCGACGCCATCCCGGCGCTGGCCGAGCAGGCCTTTGCCGAATTCGCCGAACTCACCGGCCGGCGGTATGCGCGCGTAGCCGGCTACCGCACCGAGGATGCAGACTATCTGCTGTTTGGCCAGGGCAGCGTGGTGCCCACCGCCGAAGCCGTCGCCGACTACCTGCGCGACAAGCGCGGGATCAAGGTCGGCGTGGTCGACCTGGTCATGTTCCGCCCGTTCCCGGCCGACCTGATCGGGCAGATGCTCAAAGGCAGAAAGGCCGTCACCGTGCTCGAGCGCGTCGACCAGCCGCTGGCCGTCGATCCGCCGCTGGCGCGCGAGGTGCGCGCGGCTTTAAGCAAGTGCATCGAAAACGGCCGCGCCGCCGGGCGACCGATTCATGCCGGACTGCCGGCTTTTGAACAGCTCAGTGATCTGCCAGATCTCTACACTGCCTGCTTCGGCCTGGGCAGCCGCGACGTCACCCCGGGCGACCTGGTCGGCGCGGTGGAAAACATGCTGCCCGACGGCGGTGGACGGCGCATGTTCTATTTGAGCATCGACTTCCTGCGCGAGCAGGCGCTGCATCCTAAGGACCAGATCCGCCAGGAGCGCCTGGCGCGCGACTATCCCAACTTGACCGAGCTGGTGGTCAAGGGCAGCGAAAACCCGAACCTGATGCCGGAAGAGTGCGTCACTGTGCGCATGCACTCCATCGGCGGCTGGGGCGCGATCACCACCGGCAAGCACCTGGCCACGACGCTGTTCGACCTGCTCGGCTGGCACATCAAGGCCAACCCCAAGTACGGTTCGGAAAAGAAAGGCCAGCCGACCACCTTTTATCTGGCCGTGGCGCCGGAAAAAATCCGGGTCAACGGCGAATACCAGCACGTCGACGTCGTGCTTTCGCCCGATCCCAACGTATTCGGCCACAGCAACGCGCTGGCCGGTCTGCGCGAGGGCGGGTTGCTGGTCATGCAGTCCGACGCCAAGACCCCGGAAGAGGCGTTCAGGCGGCTGCCGGAGCGCTATCGGCGCCAGATTGCCGAGCGCAAGATCCGTCTGTGCGTGCTCGACGCCTTTCGCATTGCGCGCGAGGAGGCCACCGACCCGGATCTGGAACTGCGCATGCAGGGCATCGCTTTCCAGGGCGCTTTCTTCGCCGCCACCGGGATCCTGGCCGAGCACGGCATGGACGAAGAGCGCCTGATCGACTCCATGCGCGAACGCCTGCAGAAGAAATTCGGCGCCCGCGGCGCGCGGGTGGTCGAGGACAACCTGCGCGTGATCCGGCGCGGTCATGACGAGTTGCGCGAGGTCAGCGATTACAGCCTGCCGGAGGAAACCGGCGCCGACGGCGCGGTTCCGCGCATGCCGATTACCATCCGAGGCCTGCCCGAAAGCAAGGCGCCTTTAAGCGACATCCAGCGCTTCTGGACCGATACCGGCAGCCTGTATGCCCGCGGCATGGGCAACGACAATCTGGCCGACCCCTTCATGGCCTTGAGCGCCGTGCCGGCCTCCACCGCGCTGTTCCGCGACATGAGCGGCATCCGCAACGGCCATCCGGTCTGGATCCCGGAAAACTGCACGGCCTGCGGCAAGTGCTGGACCGTTTGCCCCGACACCGCCATTCCGGGCCTGGTCAACTCCTTGAGCGAGATCTTCAACACCGCCATGGCTCGCATCCGCAAGGCCGGCCATGAGCCCAAACGCCTGCCGCGGGTCATCAACGCCCTGGAGAAGAGCGCGCGCAAGCTGTTCGACGAATTCGGCGAGGGCACTGCAGCCCGCGGCCTGATTTCCGAGGCCATGGAAATCCAGCTGGCCGCGACCAGCGACAGCGAAGAACGCGCCGAGCTGGAAACCGAATTCGGCTGGCTGGAAACCGCACTCGGCGATTTCCAGTGGTCGCTGACCCGACCGTTCTACACCCAGCGGGAGAAAAAGCAAGCCGGCAGCGGCGGCCTGCTCAGCATCACGATCAACCCGGAAACCTGCAAGGGTTGTGCCGAGTGCGTGGCCGTTTGCGAAGACTCGGCACTTGAGCAGATCACCCAGACCGACGAGACGCTCAACGCACTGCGCCAGCAGTGGGAGATCTGGCGTGACCTGCCGAGCACCAACGATGATTTCCTGCGCATCGACGACCTCGAACAGGCCATCGGCGTGCTCGACCACATCCTGCTGAAAAAAGAAATCTACCTGCCGTTTACCAGCGGCGACGGCGCCTGCCTGGGCTGCTCGGAAAAGACCGTGGTGCGCCTGTTCACGGCGACCGTCGAAGCGCTGATGCAGCCGCGGGTCAAGGCCCAGGTGGCGCGCCTGGACGAGCTGATCGAAAAGCTGGAAAAGCGCGTGCGTCAGTCCCTGGTCGACGGGCTGGATATCAATCACCTGGACGACCTGGCCGGCGGCGCCGGCAGCCGTCTGAGCGTGACTGATCTGGTCGACCGTGCCAGCCAGGCCGACCGCGGCTCGAGCAGCATCGACAGTGACTGGCTCAAGCGCATCTCCGGGCTGATTCGCGACCTGGAAAACCTGCGCGATCGCTACACCGGCGGCACCACCGGGCGTGGGCGCGCCACCATGGGAATCCTGAACGCCACCGGCTGCTCCTCGGTCTGGGGTTCGACATTCCCCTACAACCCCTATCCCTTCCCCTGGGCCAACCACCTGTTCCAGGACAGCCCCTCGCTGGCCATGGGCGTGTTCGAAGGCCACATGAGCAAGATGGCCGAAGGCTTCCGCACCGTGCGCGAGGCCGAGCTCGAGCTGGCCGGTGAGCAGGCCAGCGCAAAAGATCGCGAAGCCCTGGAGCACTTCGACTGGCGCGATTTTTCCGACGAGGAATACGCCCTGTGTCCGCCGGTGGTGGCCATCGGCGGTGATGGGGCCATGTACGACATCGGCTTCCAGAACCTGTCGCGCCTGATGATGTCGGGCAAGCCGATCAAG
>CAZUTZ010000096.1:0-9013 GCA_964623655.1 uncultured Wenzhouxiangella sp. | reverse complement strand
GCAGGGCTTCGACCGCGTCATGGCGCGCTTCCAGTCGCGCATGTTCGCGCAGCGGGTGGGTGATCCAGCGCTTGAGCTTGCGGCTGCCCATGGGCGTGGCGGCCGAGTCCATCAGGCCGACCAGGGTGTGTTCGGCGCGACCTTCGGGGTGGACGTCGATTTCCAGGTGGCGGCGTGTGGATGCATCAAGCACCAGGTGCTCGCTGCTTTTAAGCGCGCGCACGCCGGTCAGATGGGTGAGTTCGCCGGCCAGCATCTCGCGGGCGTAGTTCAATAGCGCGCCTGCGGCGGCCAGACCGGGCCCGCGCTGTTCGACGCCGAAGCCGGACAGGTCCTGGACCTGAAGCTGCCGGCAAAGTTCGCGCTCGCCGTTCTCGGCATCGAAGTGCCAGGGCGGGGTGGGGCGCAAAGCGGCGACCAGGCCGGAGACAGGCAGCGGAAAGTCTTCCGGGAACAGCACCTCGGCCGGTCGCAGGCGCTCCAGCTCTGCGCTCAATTCCTGGGCGTTGGTCGGTTCGGCAAAGCGCAATCGTCCGCCAGCCACGTCCAGCCAGGCCAGGCCGAAGCCCTTTTTGACCGGCGCGATCGCGGCCAGCAGACGGTCCTGGCGGTCTTCCAGCAGCGCTTCCTCGGTCACCGTGCCGGGGGTGACGATGCGCACCACCTTGCGCTCGACCGGGCCCTTGGACTCGTTCGGGTCGCCGACCTGCTCGCAGATGGCGACCGATTCAGATTTTTTTATCAGCCGGGCCAGGTAGCTGTCGACGGCATGGTAGGGCACGCCGGCCATGGGAATGGCTTGACCGGCCGACTGACCGCGAGTGGTCAGGGTGATATCAAGCAGCTTCGCCGCGCGCCGCGCATCGTCGTAGAACAACTCGTAGAAATCACCCATGCGGAAAAACAGCAGGATGTCCGGATAGTCGGACTTGATCCTGAGGTACTGCTGCATCAGGGGGGTGTGCTGGGTGTTCTTGTCAGCCATGCGCCTGGTCGGGCTCAAAAAATGGATTGGAACCGAGATGGACGCAGATTAACGCAGATTGGGAGAGCTCGAGGCTCGAGCTCTAATCAGACTGTATCTTAGAAAAGGCTTTCAAATGGTTGATAATAAGTATTTATGTGCGTTCATCTGCAGTTTGTTTCAAAGCTTTGGCCTTGGGCAATGCATCATAGGCAACATGAACATCAGACACGACGATGAAGCCCTGGCCATGCTGACCGCCGCTGTGGCGGCGGAGCTGAAAGTGCAGGGCCGCCTGCTGGCAACCGCAGAATCCTGCACGGGCGGCTGGATTGCCAAACTCTGTACCGACCTGGCCGGCAGTTCGGCCTGGTTCGAGCGTGGCGTGGTCAGCTACAGCAATGCGGCCAAGCAGGAACTGCTGAGCGTGCCGTCGGCGCGCATTGCTCGATTCGGTGCGGTCAGCGAGGAAGTCGCGGCCGATATGGCGCGCGGTGCTTTGGTGCATAGCCGCGCCGACTTTGCCGTTGCCGTCACCGGCATTGCCGGGCCGGACGGCGGTAGCCCCGACAAGCCGGTAGGTACGGTCTGCTTCGGCTGGGCTCTGCCCGGCGAGATCCTTGAGACCGAACGCCATTGCTTCCGCGGCGACCGCGATGCCGTGCGCCGGGCGACCGTAGCCACAGCGTTGAGCGGGCTGCTGGATCGAGTGTCCCGGGTTATGAAGGACTAGGGGTCAGGGAGCTCGGGAGATGGTTGAATTTCCAGAGAAGGGCTGGTCGACGAGCCGGTGAACATCACCGATGCTCCCTGACCTCTGACCCCTAGTCCCTGACCCCTTCAATAGTCCATTCTAGTGTCAAAGCAAACCCCAACAACCCGCCGACTGTTTTTCGCCTGCTGGCCGGACGACACCATCCGGCGGGAGATCGTCGAGCGGCGGCGTCTGATTGACGGCTTGTCCCGGCGGCGGGTGCCGGATCACAATCTGCACCTGACCTTGCTGTTCCTCGGCAATCAGCCGGCGGATCGACTGGACGATCTGATCATCTCGGCCGGTGAGGTGGAAGCGGCGGGTTTCAGTCTGCAACTCGACAGTTTCGGCTGGTTCAAGGGCGCACGCGTCGCCTGGCTGGGCGGGCCGGCTCCTGCCGAATCCTTGGCGCTGGTGCAAGCCCTGAGCAAAATGGTCAAGGCGCTGGGTCTGCGCTTCGATCAGCGCGACTTCCACCCGCACGTCACGCTGTTTCGCCAGGTCACCATGCGCCCGGAATTTCCGCCGGTGCCGGCGCTGAGATGGCCGGTGAGCGAATTTGCCCTGATCGAGTCAATTCCTTCGCGTCCTTATCAGGTTTTGAGAAGCTGGCCGCTCACTCTATAGGTCACTTGCCGGGTGGCCCCTTCAAAACGAGGGGTAAATCGGCGTGAATCACCGTAGGAAATCGCCGCGACCACATCCGATGAGCCGGGGAGCAACAGGCCCTGTGAGATAATCGCGCACATCGCAGCGACCCCGACTTGAAACCAAGAGGAACAAGACAGTGGACGACAATCGCAAACGGGCGCTGGCCGCCGCGCTGGGCCAGATCGAGAAGCAGTACGGCAAGGGTGCGATCATGCGCATGGGCGACGACGGCGGGCGCAAGGACGTGCCGGTGGTCTCCACCGGGTCCCTGGCGCTGGACGTGGCCCTGGGGGTGGGCGGCCTGCCACGGGGCCGGGTCATCGAAATTTACGGGCCTGAATCGTCGGGCAAGACGACGCTGACCCTGCACGCCGTGGCCGAAGCGCAAAAAGTCGGCGGCACGGCGGCCTTCGTCGACGCCGAGCACGCGCTCGACCCCAGCTATGCCGAAAAACTGGGCGTCAACGTGGACGATCTGCTGGTCTCCCAGCCGGATACCGGCGAGCAGGCGCTGGAAATCACAGACATGCTGGTCCGGTCCGGCGCGGTCGATATCGTGGTGGTGGACTCGGTGGCCGCGCTCACGCCCAAGGCCGAGATCGAGGGCGAAATGGGCGACTCGCACGTCGGCTTGCAGGCGCGCTTGATGAGTCAGGCTCTGCGCAAGCTCACCGGCAATATCAAGCGCACCAACTGTACGGTGATCTTCATCAACCAGATTCGCATGAAGATCGGCGTGATGTTCGGCTCTCCCGAAACGACTACGGGCGGCAATGCGCTGAAGTTCTATTCGTCGGTCCGCCTCGACATCCGTCGCATCGGCGCGCTCAAGCGCGGTGATGAGGTGATCGGCAACGAAACCCGAGTCAAGGTGGTCAAGAACAAGATGGCGCCCCCGTTTCGCCAGGCGGTGTTCGAGATCCTTTACGGCGAGGGTATTTCGCGCGAGGGCGAGTTGATCGAACTGGGTGTTCAGCACGGCCTGGTCAAGAAATCCGGCGCCTGGTACAGCTACGGCGACGACCGCATCGGCCAGGGCAAGGACAACGTGCGCCAGTTCCTGCGCGACAATCCGGACATGGCCGATGAAATCGACCGCCTGCTGCGCGAAAAACTGTTGCCCAAAGCCTCGGGCGAGGCAGAAGCCGAAGCGCCCGAGGCCGCCAAAGCCGGCTGATGACGCCCGACCGGGATCAGGCCGGTCAAGGCGACCTGCGAGAGGCCGCAGTGCGGCTTCTCGCGCGCCGCGAGCATTCTTTTGTCGAGCTGGTTCGCAAACTGGAGCGCAAGGGCTGGCCGCCGGGTCAGATCGAGCCGGTGGTTCAGGGCTTGGCCGACGCCAACCTGCAGTCCGACGAGCGATTCGCCGAAAGCTACCTGCGCAGTCGAGCAGAAAAAGCCTATGGTCCGCTGCGCATTCGCGCGGAACTGGCCGAACGCGGCATTGACCGCGGGTTGATCGAAAAAGCCATGGCCGAGCTGCAGGTCGACTGGTTGGCCCAGGCTGCCAAGTGGTACGGTCGGCGCTACGGCGAGACGCCCGCCAGGGATTTCAAGGAAAAATCCCGCCGCCAGCAGGCGCTGGCACGGCGCGGTTTTGCTGCTGAGCACATCCGGGAATTGCTGGGCTGAGAGATTTGAGATGAACAGATGATTCGGACCACGCGCTTTACTGCTGCTGCGTTTTTGGCTTTCGCCACGTCACTGGCATTCGCCAATCCGGCCCTGCCGCCACAGCAGCAGGCCTTCTGGGACCGTCTGCAGGCACTGTGCGGGCAGGCTTTTGCCGGCGAAGTGTCCGATGTCACGGAGTATTACCGCGACGCCATCGTCGGGCGCGAACTGGTCGTTCATTTCATGGACTGCGAAGAGGACCGGATCCATGCACCGTTTCACGTCGACGACAACCGCTCGCGCAACTGGGTTCTGACCCGGGTCGACGGGACGATTCGTCTCAAGCACGATCATCGTTACCCGGATGGTCGCGAAGAGGCCATCAGCCAATACGGCGGGGACGCCCCTCGACCCGGCCTGGCCCATCGCCAGATCTTCCCCGCTGACGCCCATACCGCTGAAATCCTCCCCGATCGGGCCGACAATTTCTGGTTTCTGGATTTCGTCGATGAGACCACCCTGCATTACGGCGTGCACTGGCCGCTGCACGGTCATTCCGTCCGTATCGCCTTCGATCTGAGTCAGCCCGTCGAGGCGTCGGCCAGACCTTGGGGATTCGAGTAGTCCGAGCCGCAGCGGAATCGGCCGGCCCAGAGGGGCAGGGCCCTTCCGAATGGCCTAAAATGGCGGATTGACCTTTTCGCATTAATCCGGGTTTCCTGATGAAAACCACCGCCGATATCCGCCAGGCTTTTCTCGAGTTTTTTGCCGAACGCAATCACCGCGTCGTGGCGTCGAGTTCGCTGGTGCCGGCGAACGATCCGACCCTGTTGTTCACCAACGCCGGCATGAACCAGTTCAAGGACGTCTTTCTCGGGTCGGAGAAGCGCAGCTACACCCGCGCGGCTTCCTCGCAGCGCTGCGTGCGCGCCGGCGGCAAGCACAACGACCTGGAAAACGTCGGCTACACCGCCCGCCATCACACTTTTTTCGAGATGCTGGGCAACTTCAGTTTTGGTGATTACTTCAAGCGAGAAGCGATTGAATACGCGTGGGATTTCCTGACGCGAGTGTGCGGCATGCCGTCCGAAAAGCTGTGGGTCACGGTCTATGAGCAAGACGATGAAGCCGCAGAAATCTGGCTCGAGCATATCGGCGTCGATGCGAAGCGCTTCTCGCGCATCGGCGACAAGCCGGGCAAGCGCTACGACAGCGACAACTTCTGGGCCATGGGCGATACAGGTCCGTGCGGCCCGTGCACCGAGATTTTCTACGACCACGGGCCCGAAATCCCGGGTGGCCCGCCCGGCAGCCCGGATGAGGACGGCGATCGCTACGTCGAAATCTGGAACCTGGTTTTCATGCAGTTCGACCGCGCCGCGGACGGCACGATGAAGCCGCTGCCGGCGCCGTGCGTGGACACCGGCATGGGCCTGGAGCGTCTGGCCGCGGTGGTGCAGGGCGTGCATTCCAATTATGAAATCGACCTTTTCGAGCATCTGATCGATGCCGCGGCTCGCCTGACCGGAGCCGCCGATCGCAATTCGCCCTCGCTGAAAGTCATCGCCGACCATATTCGCGCCTGCGCTTTCCTGATCGCCGACGGCGTGCTGCCGGCCAACGATGGACGCGGTTACGTCTTGCGCCGAATCATCCGCCGAGCCATTCGTCACGGCTACAAGCTGGGCTGCAAAGAATTGTTTTTCTGCCGGATGGTCGAACCACTGGCCGACATCATGGGTCAGGCCTATCCGGAACTGGTCGATCAGCAGGCGCAGGTTGCCGCGGTGCTGGAGCGCGAGGAGCGCCGTTTTGGAGAGACGCTGGACCAGGGCATGAAGCTGCTTGAAGCGGCCATTGCCGACCTGGAAGAACCGATGATCCCGGGTGAGATTGCGTTTCGCCTGTATGACACTTTCGGCTTCCCCATCGATCTGACCCGAGACATTGCCCGCGAGCGGAACCTGACCGTCGACGAGGCCGGTTTCGAGAGCGCCATGGCAGCCCAACGCGAACGCGGGCGTGCCGCGGGTCAGTTCAGCGCGAAGGATGGCCTGTCGGCAGACGTGGCCGCAGAACTCCCGGCCACCCGGTTTCTCGGCTACGACCAGCACAGCTGCGAGCAGGTCAGGGTCCTGGCGATCCTGGTCGAAGGCGCTCGCGTTGAGCGCCTGGATCCAGGTACCGAGGGCGTGCTTATCCTGGATCGCACGCCGTTTTACGCCGAGTCAGGCGGGCAGGTCGGTGACACCGGGGTTTTGAGCAGCACCGATGCGCGTTTCGATGTCGAAGACACGCGCAAGTTGGCCGGCGTTTTCCACGGTCATTTCGGCAAGCTGACCCAAGGCAGTCTGGCCGAAGGCGATACTCTGGATGCCCGGATTGATTCGTCCCGTCGTGCCGACATCGTTCGCCACCATTCAGCCACCCACCTGATGCACTCGGCCCTGCGCGAGGTGCTGGGCACGCACGTGCAGCAGAAGGGTTCGCTGGTCGCACCCGACCGCCTGCGCTTCGATTTCTCGCACCACGAGCCGGTGACCGACGCCGAACTCATGGAAATCGAGCGCCTGGTCAACGAGCAGATTCAGGCCAACGTCGAAGCCGAGGCGCGCGAGATGGCCTTTGATGACGCCATCGCCGCCGGCGCGCTGGCCTTTTTCGGCGACAAGTACGGCGACGAGGTTCGCGTGCTGAAGTTCGGCGATTTTTCGACCGAGCTTTGCGGCGGCACCCACGTCGACCGCATGGGCGACATCGGACTGTTCAAGATCATCGGCGAGACCGGCATTTCGGCCGGCGTGCGCCGCATCGAAGCCGTTGCCGGCCGCGTGGCACTGGAGTGGCTGCAGTCGCTCGACCGGTCGATGCGCGAAGTTTCCGGCCGCCTCAAGGCCAGCCCGGAGCAGCTGACCGAGCGGGTCGAGCAGCTGCTGGACCGCTCGCGTCAGCTGGAGAAGGAACTGGAGCGCCTTAAGGGCAAGTTGGCCTCGGCGGCGGGTTCCGACCTGGCCGGTCAGGCCGTGGAAGTCGGCGGTATCAAGCTGATCAGCGCGCATCTGGAAGGCGTTGACCCCAACGGACTGCGCGACACGGTCGATCAGCTCAAGAACAAGCTCGGTTCCGGCGTCGTGGTGCTGGGCACGGCGACTGACTCCGGCGTTCGCCTGGTTGCGGGCGTTACCCAGGACTTGACGAAAAAAATCAAGGCCGGCGACCTGGTCAATTTCGTCGCCTCCCAGGTCGGCGGCAAGGGCGGCGGGCGTCCCGACTTCGCCCAGGCCGGCGGCAACGATGCCAAAGCCTTGCCGGGTGCGCTGGCTTCAGTCCGCGGCTGGCTGGAACAACTCAGCTGACGTACTGAGTGAATGAAACCGCAGATGAACGCGGATGAACGCAGATGATGGGGCTGGGTGCCTTGGCCTGAACGTGTCGCATGGTGGTTTGATTGCGGCTCTGGCTGTGCCCTCGTTGGGAGGCTTCGCGACCCACCTGCTTTTTTTATCCGCGGTTAAATCCATGTCCCCTGGCGCAAGTCCAGCCTGAATGAGCGGCGCTTCCCGTCCAACCAGGCATTGGGATGTGGTCATCATCGGCGCCGGTGCAGCCGGGTTGATGTGTGCCATCACGGCGGGGCAGCGAGGCCGGCGGGTGCTGGTGCTGGATCACGCCAACAAGGTCGGCAAGAAGATCCTGATGTCCGGTGGCGGGCGCTGCAATTTCACCAATATGTACTCAGGTCCGGAGAACTTTCTGTCAGCCAACCCGCACTTTTGCAAGTCGGCCCTCAGTCGCTACACGCCCTGGGACTTCATCGCCCTGGTTGAAAAGCATGGCGTTCCGTACCACGAAAAAAAGCTGGGCCAGCTGTTTTGCGATCGCTCCTCGAAAGACATCGTGGCCCTTTTGCTGGCTGAATGCCGGGCCGCCGGCGCGGAAGTCCGCACCCATTCACCGGGGGAAATCGAGCAGCTGGGCCCGCCGCATCTCCTGCACACGCAGGGCGAAGACATTCGCTGCGATTCGCTGGTCATCGCGACCGGCGGTTATTCCATCCCGCGAATGGGCGCGACCGGATTCGGCTTCGATTTTGCGGCCAAGCTTGGGATGAAGGTCCATCCAACTCGGGCCGCCCTGGTCCCTTTCGTGCTCGAAGGTCGCAAGCTCAAGCAAATCGAAGGACTTGCCGGAGTTTCGGTCGACACGGCGAGCGAAGCGGGTGGTGCGGTATTCCGAGAGAATATCCTGTTCACCCACAAGGGTTTGAGCGGTCCGGCCATGCTGCAGGTCTCTTCCTACTGGGAGCCCGGGCAGTGCGTGTCCGTTGATCTGCTGCCGGACCTGGATCTCGAGCAACACCTCAAGACCCTGCGCCGTGATCGTCCGCGACAGAGCTTGCGCAACGCGCTCGCCGAACGGTTGCCGCGCAGCCTGGTGGCCCGCTGGTGCGAGTTGTGGCTGGAAGACAGGCCCTTGGCCGAGCTGTCGGATGCCGCCATCGCCGACGGCGTCCGCGCCCTGAAATCCTGGCGCGTCTGGCCCTCCGGCACCGAGGGCTACCGCACAGCCGAAGTCACGATCGGTGGCGTCGATACCGCCGGATTGTCCTCGCGAACCTTGGCCTGCATCGACCATCCCGACCTTTATTTCATTGGCGAAGTGGTCGACGTCACCGGCCATCTGGGGGGGCACAATTTCCAGTGGGCCTGGGCCTCGGGGCATGCTGCCGGCAGCGTTGTCTGACAAGCGACAGGACTACGGAAGTGGGCGTTTGGTTTCGAATGCTTCGTGTTTAAAGTTATAATTGGTGACTTGGTCCAATTCCGGCCGTTATTAACAACCCCGGAGAGGTGGCAGAGTGGTTGAACCGAGCCGCAGGCGAGTTCGATGCGGCGTTAGCCGCACCCGAAGGGCAAGCCCGCGCAGCGGGCGCATTCAATCCCCCCCCGGCCACAGGGTGGATGGTCAACGAACACGGAGAGGTGGCAGAGTGGTTGAATGCGGCGGTCTCGAAAACCGTTAAGGGTCTA
>CAZUTZ010000095.1:0-9069 GCA_964623655.1 uncultured Wenzhouxiangella sp. | reverse complement strand
TGGCCAAACGAAATGCCAAGAAACAAGGAGCCACATCATGAAGTTTTCAGTTCTTGCGGCGATTATTGCCGAAGAAATGGAGGACGACGCCATCGACATCGCGCGCCAGAGCGGGGCCGGGGCGGTTACCCTGCTGGGCGCACGCGGCATTACCGGCGACGACAAGAAAACCTTCTTCGGCCTGACCTATGAAGGATCCCAGTCGGTGCTGTTGTTCGTGCTGGAGAAAAAACTGTCGCTACAGGTCCTGAAAGCCCTGACACGAGAGCTGGATCTGGATAACAATCCGCGCGGAATTGCCTTCACTTTTCCTCTGGAACACCTGGGCGGCATCGACACACGCGATGTCGACCAGTTCGCCAAACACATCGAAGACGAAGTCTAGGAGCTAGCCACAATGTCAATACAAACCTCGCGCAAGCTCGTCGAAGAGCTGATGGTCAAGGACGTGATCACCGTGCCCTGCATGGCGACCCTGCGCGAAGCCATGGATTTGATGGTCAAGAAAAAGGTGAAGTCGCTGGTGGTCGAAAAGCGCCACGACAGCGATGCCTGGGGCATCCTCACCTACACCACCATCTTGCGCACAGTCATGAAAGAAGAAGGCGACGTTGACCTGCTCAACGTCTACGACATCGCCACCAAACCGGCGCTCAGCGTGCCGCGTCAGCTTGAGGTCCGTCATGCCGTGCAGATGATGCTGGATTTCGACATGAAGCGTGTGCTGGTCAGCAGCAACAATGAACTGGAAGGCATCCTGACCATGAACGATATCGTCGCCGCCATTCTGGAGAAGGTCGACGGCTAGCACAAACTTAAAACCGCGGCTAGCGGGCCGCGCGGGTTTCAGTCACGCACCAGAGTCGTTCGGATACGCAAAAAGACCGCGGCGGTTTCCTCCGTCGCCGGCGCATCGCCGTCGACCAGACTCACCGTTGCCGGCTCGCCTTCAGGGACACCGACGATGGAATCGAGCAGGTGCTCCCAGTGCTCGCCGTCTCTTTCATGCACGGAGACATGGACCCACACGGTGCCGTCAGGCGCCAGATGATCATCGACAGGCTCGACTTCGACCGCCAGGCGCCAGCGCTCGTCGTCATTGCCGGTTTCCAGAGAGGCTTGGGTATTCGGCGCGACCTGAAGGCTGGGGGTGCCGCGCTGGACACCGTCGATCCACAACTCCGCCTCAATCCGGAATTGCGTTTCCTCGGCCACGGCCAGCGACGCCAGGCCGGCCAGCAGGCCGGCAAGGATGATGGACATCAGCGAGCGCATCACGATCACGCCCCACTCCGGCGGAAGCGCTCGGGCAGCACTTCGGTTTCCTGGTCGCGCTGATCCGCGCCTTCCTTTTCCACCGGCATCAGATCCTGCTTGGATACCCCGAGCATGATCGCCGCATTACCGGCGATGTAGATCGACGAATAGGTGCCGACGATGACCCCGACAATCAGGGTGAAGGCGAAGGCGTGGATGATCTCGCCGCCGAAATAAAACAGCGCGATCAGCACCAGCAGCGTGGTCAGCGAGGTCATCAGCGTGCGGCTGAGCATCTGGTTGATCGACAGATTGCACAACTCGGTCGGCGTGCCCTTGCGCTTGACGCGGAAATTCTCGCGTAATCGATCGTAGAGCACGATGGTGTCGTTGAGCGAATAACCGATCACGGCCAGGATGGCGGCCACCACGGTCAGGTCGAAGTTGACCTGGAACAGCGCCAGAATGCCCACGATCAGCAACACGTCGTGGACCAATGCGGCCACCGCGCCGACGGCAAAACGCCACTGGAAGCGGAACGAAACGTATAAAAGCACGCCGATGATGGCGTACAGCATGGCCAGGCCACCCTGCTCGGCCAACTCCTGGCCGACCTGCGGGCCGACGAATTCCACCCGGCGCAGATCGATTCCGGGCTCTTCAGCCGAAAGGGCCGTGAGAACCAGGGTCGAAAGCTCCGCCCCCGTCTCGTCGGCTTCATCGGCGGGCATGCGCACAACGATTTCGCGCGCCGAGCCGAAGGTCTGCACGGTGAAATCGTCGAAACCGTCATTGACCAGAGCCTCGCGCACATCGGCAAGGTCCGGCGCGGTGGGATAGGCCACCTCGATCAGGGTTCCGCCGGTGAAATCCAGGCCGAAGTTGAGACCGCGGCCGACCAGCGCGAACACGCCGATCAGCAGGACGATCGCCGACAGGATCAGAGCGTGTTTGCGCACGCCCATGAAGTCGATCTTGGTGTTGCTCTTGATGATATCCATGTCTGGTCCTTGACTCGTCCCTTAAATGGCCAGGGCCTTGACCCGCTTGCGTCGACCGTAAATCAGCGAAATGACGCCGCGGGTGCCGACGATCGCGGTAAACATCGACGTGGCAATACCCAGGCTCAGGGTCACGGCGAAGCCCTGGATCGGACCGGTGCCGAACAGGAACAGCACGATGGCGGCAATCAGCGTCGTCACGTTGGCGTCGGCGATGGTCGAAAAGGCCTTTTCGTAGCCTGCGCGTATCGCCGCCTGCGGCGTATTGCCGTTGCGTAACTCCTCGCGTATTCGCTCAAAGATCAGCACGTTGGCGTCGACCGCCATACCGACCGTCAAGACAATCCCGGCGATACCCGGCAGCGTCAGCGTCGCGCCGAGCATGGACAGCAGGGCAACGATCAGCACCAGGTTGGTCGCCAGGGCGATATTGGCCACCAGGCCGAAGACCCGGTAGTAAATACCCATGACCACCAGCACCAGCGCGAAGCCGATGATGACCGAGCGGAAACCCTGATTGATATTGTCCTGGCCCAGGCTGGGGCCGACCGTGCGCTCCTCGATAATCACCATGGGTGCGGCCAGGGCGCCGGCGCGCAGCAGCATGGCGAGCTGGGCGGCTTCGGTCGAGGACCCCAGGCCAGTGGTCTGGAAGCGATGACCGAACGGTTCGCGGGTGGTTGCCGCAGAGATGACTTCTTCGACCCGGCGCGTGGTCTGCCTTTCCTCGCCGTTGACTTCTTCGGTTTCGGCCCGGTGCTCAATGAACACCACCGCCATGCGGTTGCCGACGTTGCGGCTGGTGTGATCGAGCATGCGACGTGCGCCGGGGCCGTCGAGCTGGACGACCACGTTGGGCTGTCCGGTTTGCTGATCGAAGCCGGCCGAGGCGCCCACCAGGTTGTCACCGGAGGCGATGACGGTGCGCGACAGCAGAATCGGGTCGCCGTCGCGCATGAAATACAGGCGCGACTGCGGCGGAATCCGGCCGGTGCGCTGGGCTTCGAACGGATCATTCTGCTCGTCCACGCCGCGATATTCGACCGTGGCGGTCGAGCCCAGAACGCGCTTGGCCTCGGCGGTGTCCTGCACCCCCGGCAACTGCACCACGATGCGGTCGGCGCCCTGCTGCTGAATGATGGGCTCGGAAACGCCGAGTTCATTGACGCGGTTGCGCAGCGTCGAGATGTTTTGCCGCAGCGCGTTCTGCTGCAGATCCTCGAGGATTTCCTCGTTGATGGTGGCGCGGATATTGAAGGTATCGGTGCCATCGCGAGCTTCGAGAATCAGCTCATCGAGCTCGCGTTCGATCAGGCTCATGGCCTGGTCGCGGTCCTCGGACGAGCGCAACTGAACGGTGACGTGGTTGCGATCCTCTCGAACCGAGCGAAAGCGAATGCCGTTCTCGCGCAGGAGGGTGCGGATATCGCTGGTGAAGCGCTCCAGTTGCTGGGTGCGCGCCGCGTCCATGTCGACCTGCATCAAAAAGTGCACACCACCCTGCAGGTCAAGCCCGAGCACCATGGGCTCGGCGCGCAGCGCCTGCAGCCAGCCCGGCGTTGCCGGCGCCAGGTTCAGCGCGACGACGTATTCCCGCCCAAGCTCGTCGCGCAGCAGATCCGCGGCGCGAGCCTGGCGATCGGGGTTGTCAAAGCGCACCAGCATGCGCTGCGGCTCGGTCTCGACGGCCCGAATTTCGATGTCGGCCTCGTTGAGCAGCATTTCAACGCGCTCAATCAGGTCATCCTCGAGCTCGAAGCCTCGAATCGAGGACACCTGGACGGCCGGGTCGTCACCGAACAGGTTGGGCGCAGCGTAGATGATGCCGAGACCCAACACGATGATGAGCAGGGCATATTTCCAGGCAGGGAAACGATTCATGCAGTTTAAAATCCGCGTCAGTTCAGCCGCTTGCGGCTATCGAAAAATCAGCCGGCTGAGTCGAGCGTGCCCTTGGGCACGACTTGAGCCACCGAGTGGCGCTGCAGCTTGACCTTGACTTTATCGTCCAACTGGACTTCGACGAAGCTGTCGCCGACATGGGTAATCTTGCCCAACAGGCCGCCGGCAGACACCACTTCATCTCCGACCGACAAGCCGGCCACCAGTTCACGATGTTCCTTGTTGCGCTTCATCTGCGGACGAATCAGCAAAAACCAGAAAATCACAACGATCAAAATCAGCGGAATCAGGCTGGCCCAAACACTGGGCTCCTGGGCGCCGGGACTTTGGGCCATGGCGCTGGCGATAAGAAAATCCATCAGGTCTGTCCTCGGAGTTTCGGTCAATTCTTCGGGTATGTCGGGTCAGGAGCGCCCGGACACAAGAGCCCTTTAGTATCGCATAGACCCGAGCTTTCGACCAAGCCGGGCCGCAACCCCGCTCTCAGGCCTGTCCGCCCAACGGCCCCATGAAGCGCCGGTAGTAGCGCAGCTCCTCGATGGAATCCCTGATATCCTGCAGGGCCTGATGGGTCGAGTCCTTGCTGAAGCCTTCAGCGATATCCGGTGCCCAGCGTTTGGCCAGCTCCTTGACCGTGCTGACGTCGAGATTGCGGTAATGAAAGAATTCCTCCAGCGCGGGCATGTAGCGCACCAGAAAGCGCCGATCCTGACCGATCGAATTGCCGCACATCGGCGAAGCTCCCGCCGAGACGTATTTGCCCAGAAAATCCAGGGTTTCGCGCTCGGCCGCCTGCAACCCCACGCCTTCGTCCAGGCAACGCCCCACCAGGCCGGATTCGGTGTGCGTGCGCGTGCACCATTCGTCCATCGCCGCCAGGCGCGCCTGACTGACGGCAATCGCCCGCACCGGCCCCTCGGCCAGAATCTCGAGCTGGGCGTCGGTGACGATGGTGGCGATTTCCAGAATCGTGTCGGTTTCCGGATCCAGGCCCGTCATTTCCAGGTCGATCCAGACCAGGTTCGAATCGTTCATGCAACTGACTTCCATACGAACTGCTCACGCGCAAACCAGGCGGCAATATACCAGCCGGAGTGGCGCACTTGAGCCGTCCCGGCCGGGTGGTCCAGGCCTGGGCCAATCGCGGCGTTGCCCGGCTCGATGACGGTCAACTCGTTCCATTCCATTTCCCGCGCCGCCTGATCCGGCCCCTGCCCGGCGACCGCATCGAGCTCAACGCCGAACTGGCGCTGATCGAAGTCGCCGAACGCCGCAACGAATTCGGGCGCGGCGACGAGCGCGGTCGCTTTCGCGCCTCGGCCGCCAACCTCGACCGGGCCATCGTGGTCATCGCGCCCGAGCCCGCGCCCAGTCCCGATCTCGTTCATCGCTACCTGGCAGCCGCCCTGATCCACGGCATCGAACCGGTCATCGTGGTCAACAAATGCGACCGGCCGATGCCCGATCAGCCGCCTTTTTCCGAGCTGGAACATCTTGAATCGCTGGGCTATCGCATTCTGCGCACCCGCTGCCGGCCGGAAGCGCAGATCGACGCCCTGCAGACCATCACCCAAACCGGCACCAGCCTGCTGGCCGGTCAATCCGGGGTGGGCAAGACCTCCCTGCTCAACGCCCTGGTTCCCGACCTGGACGAGCGCACCAACGCGCTGTCGCACGTGACCGGCAAAGGCACCCACACCACGACCACGGCCACGCTGTATCCGCTGTCGGAAAACGCCGGCATCGTCGACACCCCCGGTGTTTGGGAATACGGGCTTTGGGCCATGTCCGCTGAAATCCTTGAGCGCGGTTTCCCGGAATTTGCCGGACACACCGCCGGCTGCCGCTTCCGCAACTGCCGCCACGACAGCGAACCCGGCTGCGCCGTGCGGGCCGCCGCCGAATCGGGCATCATCCCGGCATCCCGACATGCGGCCTGGCTGCGGTTGCTGGGCGAGCAAAAGAGGTTTGCCAAGAGAGGCTAGGCTACCAGGGCAAGATCTCGCCATTGGCATGCCGAAAGCTGCCGGACGTCGCCAGATTGATCTCGTCGATACGCTCGATCAGATTCGACGCCGCTTCCGCGGCTTCGATGTGGCCGGTGTTGCCGGTCATGCCGGTGCGCACATAGCCCGGATGCAGCAGGCCGACGGCGATGCCGCGGTCCTTGAGCTCATGGGCCAGCGACACCCCGGCGGTGTTGACCGCCGCCTTTGACATCCGATAGGCGTACTGACCGCCCGAGGTGTTGTCGGCAATCGAGCCCATGCGCGAGGTGATGATGATGACCTTGGCGCCTTCGTTGAGATGGTCGAGCAGCGCCCGCGTCACGCGCAAGGGCCCCAGCGCGTTGACCTCGTACTGCAGACGAAAATCATCCAGTTCGTCTTCAATGCCGGCCAGGCTGGAAGAACGCAACACGCCCGCGTTGTTGATCAAAACATCCAGCCGGGTCTGTCCCAGGCGCTCGGCCATCTCGGCCAGCCCTTCCCGGTCAGTCAGCTCGATGCCGGCCTCGACTCTGACGCCGAGCGCATCGAGCTCGTCCGAGCTGGATCGGCACACAGCAATCACATCGTGGCCAGCCTGATTGAGCTGCCGGGCCAGTTCCAGGCCGATGCCGCGATTGGCGCCGGTAATCAGGGTTGTCGTCATTGAAATCCTCCTTGAAAAAGCCCAAGACTACCACCCGGTTTTCACCCGAGCGGCCAGTCGGCCCAGGCCGGCCCTTGTGCTAACATTTTGGTCATAGGGAGATGTGGGCCGCCCGGCGGCTTCGATGCGAGGATTTGTCATGGTCAAGCGAGTTCCGGTTTACCTGTTTTCCGCCCTGGTTCTGGTCGCCTTGACCGCTTCGGTCGCCTGGGCCGACCGGGCAACCACGGGGGATGTCCTGCTGATCGAAAAAGTCATGGAGCGCATGAGCCGCGACCTGCCCGCCAACGGGCTGAGCATGGCCGAAGTCGAGCGGCGATTCGGCGAACCGGCGGATAGAAGCTCAGCCGTCGGCGACCCCCCCATCACCCGCTGGACCTACGAAGATTACAGCGTCTATTTCGAGCACGACCTGGTCATCGAGAGCGTTCTTCATCCAGAAGCCGTAATACGCGAAGTCAACAACCCCGGGCGCTGAACGCGCCTTCCACGCCGTGCTTGACACTGATTTCCGCCTGCCGGCCGAGTGGGAAGCCCAAAGCGCCACCCTGCTCGCCTGGCCGGCCCCGCGAACCGACTGGGCCAGCCGCCTGCCCGGTATACAGCAAGAATACGTCTCGCTGATCGAAGCGATCTGCCGACGCCAAAAGGTGTATCTGCTCATCCCGCCCGACAGCCGGGAGGCCCATGAGCGACTCGGCGATCTGCCCGGCCTGCATCTGATCGAAATGCCGTATGACGACACCTGGTGCCGCGACTACGGCCCGATCACCCTGGTCGGCGGCAGCAGCGGCGAACGCCTGGCGCTGGATTTCCACTTCGGCGGCTGGGGCGGCAAGTACCCGGCCGCGCAGGACAACCGGGTCAACACCCTGCTGGCAAGACACCCGGATTTCACACACCTGGAATTCCGCCAGGTACTACTCGAGCTCGAAGGCGGCGCCATCGAAAGCGACGGCCAGGGCACCCTGCTGGTCAACTGGCACTGCCTGCACGCCCGCCTGGCGCACCTGACCCGCGAGGAGATCGAATACGAGCTCAAAGCGCTGCTCAACCTGGAGCGCATCATCGGCATTGACCTGGAGCCCCTGGCCGGCGACGACACCGACGGCCATATCGACACCATCGCGCGCTTCATCGACCCTTCCACCCTCGTCTATCAGCGCCAGCCCGATGAGGCGCGCCGGCATCGCCTGCTCGCTCAGCTCGAAGCGCTTCATCAGGGCAATCAAAAACCCTATCGCCTGATTGAACTGCCGGTGCCGGACGGTGTCGACCCGACACTGCCGGCCAACTACGTCAATTTTCTATTCGTCAACGGCGCCTGCCTGGTCCCGGCCTACGGCATCGACGCTGATGTTGAGGCGCGCGATATCCTGCAACGAGCACTGGTCGAGCGCGATATCGAAGTGGAAGGCACCCCCAGCGCCGTGATGATCGAACAATACGGCGGCCCTCACTGCGCCAGCATGCACTTACCCGCAGACCCGACATGACCGAAGCAAAACTCAAAGTCGCCGTCGTCCAGCACGCCATGGGCCCTGACCTGGACGACAACCGCCAGGCCAGCGTGGACGGCATCCGGCGCGCCGCCGAAGCCGGCGCCCGGCTCGTCATCCTGCCCGAACTGCACGCCTCGGAATACTTCTGCAAGTACCAGGACCCCGAACTGTTCGATCTGGCCGAACCGCTGACCGGGCCGAGTCGGCGCCGACTGGCCGACGCCGCGCGCGAGCACGGCGTGGTCGTGGTCGGCTCGATTTTCGAGCACCGCGCCCCCGGCCTGGCCCACAACACCGCCCTGGTGATCGACGCCGACGGCGAGCTGGCCGGCATCTACCGCAAAATGCACATTCCCGACGATCCCGGCTACAACGAGAAGTTTTACTTCACCCCCGGCGATATGGGCTTTCATCCCATCGACACCGTGGTCGGGCGGCTCGGCGTGCTGGTGTGCTGGGACCAGTGGTACCCGGAAGCCGCCCGCCTGATGGCCCTGGCCGGGTCCGACCTGCTGATCTACCCCACCGCCATCGGCTTCGACCCGAACGATATCGAAGAAGAACAGCAGCGCCAGATCGAAGCCTGGCGCACCATCCAGCGCGGCCACGCGGTCGCCAACGGCCTGCCGGTGCTGGCCTGCAACCGGGTGGGCTTCGAGCCCGACCGCTCCGGCGCCGGCCGCGACGCCGACTTCTGGGGCCACAGCATGATCATCGGCCCGCAGGGTGAAATCATCGACGAAGCCGGCTCC
>CAZUTZ010000094.1:0-9080 GCA_964623655.1 uncultured Wenzhouxiangella sp. | reverse complement strand
CCATGAAGCGCGAGAAAGCGACCAGGTTGATGTTGACCGCCAGCAGCATCAGCTCAATGCACATCAGCAAGATGAGCACATTCTTGCGGTTGATGAAAATGCCGGCCACGCTGATGCAGAACAACAACGCGCCCAGGGTCAGAAAATGCGCCAGGGTCAGCATCAGGATTTGCCCTCCCCGCCGGTCGAGTCAGCCGGGCCGGACTCGGCCTGCATCTTGACCAGGCGTACCCGCTCGGCGCGCGTGACCAGTACCTGGCGCGAAGGATCCTGATGTTTCGTCGACGGGCGCTCGCGATGGGTCAGCAGGATGGCCGCGATAATGGCCACCAGCAGCAAGACGCCGGCAATGATGAAGGCATACAGGTGATCGGTGTAGAGCGCCATCCCCATCTCGCGGGTGTGGCTGAAGCCCTGCTCGCGCTGCTCCGGCATCGGCAGGGCCTCCAGGCCGCGAGTCCAGATGACGATGAACAACTGCAGCGCCATGGCCAGCGCCACGGCGACGCCAATCGGCATGAAGCGGGTGAAGCCTTCCTTGATCGGCGCGACTTTCACGTCCAGCATCATGACCACGAACAAAAACAGCACCATCACCGCGCCCACGTAGACCAGGACCAGCACGATGGCGAGAAATTCGACCTGCAGCAGCAGCCAGATGCAGGCCGCCGAGAAAAACGCGAGCACCAGAAACAGTGCCGCATAAACCGGGTTCCCGACCGTGACCACGCTGACCGCGGACGCGACCAGAATGGCCCCGAACAGGTAAAAAGAAATTTCAATGATCGGCATGCCTGACTCTCTGGCTCCGGGAAAGGGCCGGGGCGGTATCAATCATGCCCGCGAGGCCGAACAGCCTCTGCCCTGTGCTCCCTCTCCATTATGAATTATCGATACGCCGCATCCTGCTGGCGTGCGGCCGCGATCTGTTTTTCGAAGCGATCACCAACGGCCAGCAGCTGCTGCTTGGTGACAATATGTTCGCCGCGCTCCTCGAAATGATACTCGCTGATGTCGGTTTCCACGATGGAATCGACCGGGCAGGATTCTTCGCAGAAGCCGCAGTAAATGCACTTGAACAGGTCGATGTCGTAGCGCGTGGTCCGCCGCGTGCCGTCTTCGCGCTGGTGCGAATCAATGGTGATGGCCAGCGCCGGACAGACCGCCTCGCAAAGCTTGCAGGCAATGCAGCGCTCCTCACCGTTGGGATACCGCCTGAGCGCGTGCAGGCCGCGAAAGCGCGGTGACTTGGGCGTTTTTTCGAACGGATAATTCAGCGTATCCTTTGGTGCCTTCCAATACCGGAAAGTCACCGCCATGCCGCGGAATAATTCCAGCAGCATCAGCGATTTCAGATAGCGGGTTACGGTTTGCATGGAAAATCAGCCTCCGTAAAGTCCGGCCACGCGCATCACGCCGGCAACCATCACCCAGACGATGGTGATCGGAATGAATACCTTCCAGCCCAGGCGCATGATCTGGTCGTAGCGATAGCGCGGAAAAGTGGCTCGGAACCACAAATAGAGAAAACAGAAAACGGCCGTCTTGAGCAGGAACCAGTGTATCCCGCCCTGACCCAGGAAAGTTTCGCCGAGCAGCGGTATGCCCTGGAAAGGTGACAACCAGCCGCCGAGAAACAGCAGCGAAGCCAGCGCCGAGATCAGGATCATGTTGGCATACTCGGCCAGAAAGAACACGGCGAAACCCGAGCCTGAGTACTCGACGTGGAAACCGGCGACGATTTCCGACTCACCCTCGGCCACGTCAAACGGCGCGCGGTTGGTTTCGGCGACGCCGGAGATGAAATAGATCACAAACAGCGGCAGCAGCGGCAGCCAGAACCAGCTGAAAATTCCGCCCGACTGCGCGTGCACGATGCCGGTCAGGTTCAGCGTGCCGGCCAGCACCACGACGCCCACCAGCGCGAAACCCATCGCGATTTCATAGCTGACCGTCTGCGCGGCCGAGCGCAGACCGCCGAGCAGGGCGTATTTGGAGTTCGAGGCCCAGCCGGCGATCAGAATGCCGTAAACGCCCGTGGAAGTCAGCGCCAGCACAAACAACAGTCCGGCGTCGATATCGGCCAGCACCAGCCAGTCGTTGAACGGGACCACGGCCCAGGCCGTCAGCGCCGGCGCCAGCGCCAGCAGCGGAGCAAGCAGGAACAGAAAACGATTGGCGTGGGTCGGAATGACCAGTTCCTTGAACAGCATCTTGAATACGTCGGCGAAGGGCTGCAGCAGCCCCAGCGGACCCACTCGATTGGGGCCACGCCGCCCCTGCATATAGCCAATCACCTTGCGCTCGAAATAGGTGAAATAGGCCACCCCGATGGTCACGGGCATGACAATGGCCATGATCTTGAACAGGGTCCAGGCCAGCGTGGAGAGTTGCTCCAGCATGTTCAGGCCGCCTCGATTTCCAGAGTGTCGTAGGCGCCGTCCAAGGCCGCCGTTTCCGGCCGTGCCGTCGGCAGCCAGGCCGCGCCCGGCGCAATGCGCTCATCCAGCACCAGCGGCAGGACCAGTTCGGCGTCGCCCTGGCGCACCCGCACTTCATCGGCTTCCGCCAGGTTCAGGTGGGCCGCCGTGCTCGGATGCAGGCGGACCTGGGGCGGATCGGCGTGGGTTGTCGACTGCAGCGGCGACGAGCGCCGCACCAGGACATCGCCGTTGTAGATCGGCACATCGCCAATGCGCGCCAGCCGCGTGTTTTCCGATCGCGGCTCAATCCAACTATCGGCGTTTTCGACACCTGGCGCATCCGTTGCCTGCATTGCATCGACCACTTCTCCCAGGCTGGTGAAGTCAAAGCCGTCGAGCTCCAGCAGCTCGCCCAGTCGACGCAGAATTTTCCAGCCTTCACGCGCCTCGGCCGGTGGCCGGGTCGCTGCCTTGAAAGCCTGCGTGCGCCCGTCGAGGTTGGTGCAGGAGCCGTCGGTTTCGGTCAGCGCAGCCAGCGGCAGCAGCACGTCGGCCACGGCCAGCAGGGCCTCGTTGGCGAAACTGCCCAGGGCGACCACGCGGTCGGCGGACTCGAACGCGCGCTGCGCCGAGGCCGGTCGGGCAAGATCGAGATCCGGATCGATATCCATCAGCAGGTAGGCGCGACGCGGCTGGGCCAGCATGGCCTGCGCGTTCAGCCCATTGCGGTCCGGCACCGCACCGGCGCCCCATGCGCCCTGACTGTTACCCGGTCCCGGCAGCACGCAAAGCGATACGTTGAGCGCCGTGGCGAGCCATTCGGCTACCCGGCGCAGCACACCGGCGGCCGGGTGATTCAGCGCCCCGTCGCCCAGCACGATCAGCCCGCCCTCGGCACCCTGAAGCGCCTCAGCGACACGGCGGCTGTCATCGTCGAGTTCACGGGCCGCGATGAATTCACCCAGAGCGCCGTCGGGCATGCCGACTCCGGTTGTTTCCACGGCAGCCTTTGCCACCCGGGCCAGCGTATCGGCCATGGCCTGAGGCGGCACGATCAGGCGCTCGGCAAGATCGAAGTGAAAATCGTAGGCGACCGGATTCAAGTCCATGATGCGCGCCGCGTTCAGCCGCCAGGCCGAGCGCAGACGATGACCGAGAATCGGCTGATCATGGCGAATATTGCTGCCGACCAGAAACACGACGTCGGCCTTGGGCCAGTCGCGGCTGGCCAGATCCATGTGCGCCTTGCCGGCTTGCGCGTGAGAGAAATCGTTCAGGCGCAGACGGTGATCGATGTTGCCACCACCGAGTCCCCGCAGCAGGCGGCCCAGGAGGAAATGCTCTTCGCTGGTCGCGCGTGGAGAGACCAGCACACCCAGCTGTTCGGCACCGTGCTGATCGACGGTCTCGCGCAGGGCGCTGGTCGCTGCGACCAGCGCGGTTTGCCAGTCGCAGTCCTGCCACTGACCGTCGACCTTGATTTTCGGGTTCCTGAGGCGATCCGAAGCCTCAAGCCCATAATGGGAATAGCGATCGCGGTCGGCCAGCCAGCACTCGTTGATGGCTTCGTTGTCGCGCGGCACGCTGCGCATGATCCTGTGCCCGCGCACGTGGAAAAACTGGTTGGAGCCGACGCAGTCGTGGCCGGCAACCCCCGGCCGCGCCCGCATTTCCCAAGGCCGGGCTGAAAAACGAAACGGCTTGTTGGTCAGCGCGCCGACCGGGCACAGGTCGATGATGTTGCCCGACAGCTCGGAGTTGATGTTGCGCTCGACGAAGGTCGAAATCTCGGTCTTCTCGCCGCGGCCGATACCGCCGAGCTCCGAGGTTCCGGCAATTTCTTCCAGAAAGCGCACGCAGCGCGTACAGTGGATGCAGCGGGTCATGTCGGTGGCCACGAGCGGCCCCAGATTCTTGTCCTTGACCACGCGCTTGCGCTCGGTAAAACGCGAGACCGAGCGCCCGTATCCCATGGCCAGGTCCTGCAGTTCGCACTCGCCGCCCTGATCGCAGATCGGGCAGTCCAGCGGGTGGTTGATGAGCAGAAATTCCATCACCCCGCGCTGGGCGTCGACCGCGCGCTTGGACTCGGTAAACACTTTCATGCCGTCGGCCACCGGGGTGGCGCAGGCCGGCAAGGGCTTGGGCGCCTTTTCCACATCGACCAGGCACATGCGGCAATTGGCCGCAATGGACAGCTTGTGGTGATAGCAAAAGCGCGGAATATCGATCCCGATCCGGTCGGCGGCCTCGATGATCATCGAGCCCTTGGGCGCCTGCACTTCCTGGCCGTCGATTTCGAGGGTGACGAGGTTGGTGTCTTTTTCCGTGACTGTAGCCATGATTTATAGGGACCGGGGACCGGGGACCAGAAGGTTGTAGGGACCAGGGACTAGGGACCAGGGACCAGAGCGCGATGTGGCCGAGCGACGGGTTCCACAGCGATAGCGTGGTCCAAGAATCAGAGCCCAGAGTTGCTGGATGGCAGCAACAACTGGTCCCTGGTCCCTGGTCCCTGGTCCCTTTAACTCCCTGGTCCCTGCGCCCTGACAAAGAACAATCACGCCGCCACCCCCAGCTTCTCGCCCACCATCGACCGCCCATGCTCGATGTAGTACTCGAACTCGTGGCGGAAATGGCGCAGGAAGCCCTGCACCGGCCAGGCGGCGGCCTCGCCGAAGGCGCAGATCGTGTGGCCTTCGATCTGGCCGGCGGCCGAGAGCAGCAGGTCGATGTCCTCCGGCCGGCCCTGGCCGTCCTGAATGCGCTTGAGCACTCGATACATCCAGCCCGTGCCCTCGCGACAGGGCGTGCACTGTCCGCAGGACTCGGCGTAGTAAAAGCGCGCGATGCGCGTGCAGGCCGCGACCATGCAGGTGGTTTCGTCCATCACGATGACCGCGCCCGAACCCAGGCCGGAACCGGCCTTTTGCAGCGAGTCATAGTCCAGGGTCAGGTTCATCATGGTCTCGGCCGGCAGCACCGGCATGGACGAGCCCCCCGGAATCACGGCCTTGAGTTCGTTGCCGTTGCGCACGCCGCCAGCTCTCTCAAGCAGTTCCGGAAACGGCGTCCCCAGACGAATCTCGTGGTTACCCGGCCGGTTGACATGGCCGGAAACCGAAAACACCTTCATGCCGCCATTGTTGGGCTTGCCGAGATCCAGGAACCAGCGGCCACTGTTGCGCATGATGGCCGGGACCGAGGCCAGCGTTTCGGTATTGTTGATGGTGGTCGGCTTGCCGTAGAGGCCGAAGTTGGCCGGAAACGGCGGCTTGAAGCGCGGCTGGCCCTTCTTGCCCTCCAGCGACTCCATCAGCGCGGTTTCCTCGCCGCAGATGTAGGCGCCGGCACCGAGCACGTTGTGGATATCGATGTCCACGCCGGAATCCATGACGTTTTTGCCCAGATACCCGGCCTCGTAGGCCTCCTTGAGCGCAGCCTCGACGCGCTCGAAGGGCTCGTGGTGGAACTCGCCTCTCAAGTAGTTGTAGGCCACGGTCACGCCCATGGCGTAGGAAGCAATGGCGATGCCTTCCAGCAGCGCGTGCGGGTTGTAGCGCAGGATGTCCCGGTCGTGGCAGGTGCCCGGCTCGGACTCATCGGAGTTGCACAGCAGGTATTTCTGCCCCGGCGCCGAGCGCGGCATGAACGACCATTTCAGCCCCGTGGGAAAGCCGGCGCCACCACGACCGCGCAAGGCTGAGCGCTTGACCTTCTCGATGATCTCTTCCTGCGGCATCTTGTCCTTGACAATCTGCTCCCAGGCCTGCCAGCCACCAACCTTGCGGTAGGCGTCCAGCGACCAGCAGTTCTCGGCGTCAAGATGGGTAAAAACAACGTGCTCTTCAGCCATGGTCGGATCCTTTCTGGTTTGAACCGCAGATGAACGCGGATGAACGCGGATAAAGAAAAGCCAGCTTTTTGGAGGCTTGCAACAGCTCGAGGGAATGCTCCCCGCCCAAGCAGCCTGCCGGCCCAAAGCCAAAACATCTGCGTTTATCTGCGTTCATCTGCGGTAAACCCATCACTCCAGCCCGTCCAGAATCTCGTCGATCTTTTCCGGCGTCAGATTCTCGTGGTAGTGACCGTCGACGATCATCATCGGCGCGCCGACGCAGGCGGCCACGCACTCTTCTTCGATCTTCAAAAAGATCCGGCCGTCGGGCGTGCTCTGGCCCATCCTGATGCCGAGTTTCTTCTCGACATGCTCGACGACATCGTCGGCACCGCACAACATGCAAGAGATGTTGGTGCAGATGGAGATCGAGTGACGTCCAACCGGTTCGGTCTCCAGCATGGAGTAGAAGTTGGCCACTTCGTAGGCCCAGACCGGTGGGACTTCCAGGTAGTCGGCCACGGCGTCCATCATTTCGCTGGACAGCCATCCACCATTCTGCTGCTGGGCCGCGTAAAGCGCCTGGATCAGGGCCGAGCGACGCCCTTCCAGACCTTCCGGAAATTTTTTCACCCAGTGATCAATGGTCGACCGGGTCTGCTCGCTCAACAACGCCGCCTTGCCGTTGGTGTCTTTTTCGGTCGCCTGCAGGCTCATCGGTCAATCTCCCCGAACACGATGTCCTGGGTGGCGATCAGGGCCGGAATATCCGACAGCATATGGCCCCGCGCCATCTCGTCCATCGACGACAAGTGGGCAAATCCCGGCCCGCGCAAATGCACCCGGAACGGCTTGTTGGCGCCATCGGAAATCAGGTAGCAGCCGAACTCGCCCTTGGGTGCCTCGACGGCCGCATAGGTTTCGCCTTCCGGCACGCAATAGCCTTCGGTGAACAGTTTGAAATGGTGGATGGTCGCTTCCATGTCCTCCTTCATTTCAAGCCGTGACGGCGGAGAGACCTTGAAATTGCGCACCATGACCGGCCCAGGGTTGTCGCGCAGCCAGCGAATGCATTGCCGGATGATGCTGGCCGACTGGCGCATTTCTTCCATGCGCACCAGATAGCGGTCATAGCAGTCGCCGTTGGTGCCGACCGGGATATCGAAATCCATGTCTGCATACTTGGCGTAAGGCTGCTTTTTGCGCAAGTCCCAGGCTATCCCGCTGCCGCGCAGCATCGGCCCGGAAAAGCCCAGCTGCAGCGCCCGCTCGGGACTGACTTCACCAATGCCGACCGTGCGCTGTTTCCAGATGCGGTTGTCCGTCAAAAGCGTTTCGTAGTCGTCGATCTTGGTAAAGAAATCTTCGGTGTAAGCATCGAGGAAATCCAGCAGGGAACCATTGCGCCAGCGGTTCATGCGCTCCAGATCCTTACCCTGGCGCCAGCGTGATTCAGCCAGCTTGGGCATGTAGTCAGGCAGATCTCGATAAACGCCACCGGGCCGGTAATAGGTGGCATGCATGCGTGCTCCCGAAACCGCCTCATAGCAGTCCAGCAACCCCTCGCGCTCGCGAAAGGCGTAGAGAAACACGCTCATTGCACCCAGATCCAGGGCGTTGGAGGCGGTCCACATCAAGTGGTTCATGATGCGGGTGATCTCGTCGAACATGGTGCGGATGTATTGCGCCCGCTCCGGTGGCTCGATGTCGAGCAGCTGTTCGATAGCGCGAACGTAGGCATGCTCGTTGCACATCATGGACAGATAATCCAGACGATCCATGTAACCGATCGAATGGTTGTAGGGCTTGCTTTCGGCGAGTTTTTCGGTGGCTCTGTGCAATAGACCGACATGCGGGTCGGCACGCTCCACGGTCTCACCGTTCAGTTCCAGGATCAGCCGCAAAACGCCGTGCGCCGCGGGGTGCTGAGGGCCGAAGTTCATGGTGAAATTGCGAATTTCGCTCATCCGGCAGACTCCTCGCGGCGGGGGTCGACATAGCGGCTGTCGCGCCGCACGACGCGCGGCACGCCCACGCGCGGCTCGATTTCAACGGGCTCGTAGACCACCCTGCCCTTGTCTTCGTCATAGCGCACGGTAACGTTGCCGATCAGCGGGAAATCCTTGCGGAAGGGATGGCCGATAAAGCCGTAGTCGGTCAGTATGCGGCGTAAATCAGGATGACCTTCGAAGACAATGCCGAACAGATCGAAGGTTTCCCGCTCGTACCAGTTGACCGAGTTCCATACGTCGATCAGAGAAGGCAGCACCGGAAAATCCTCCGATGGCGCATAGCAGCGCAGGCGCAAGCGCCGATTGTGGCGCTGGCTGAGCAGTTGCACGGAAACGGCAAAGCGCCCCGCGAAATCTTCCGCCTCCGGGCGATCCTGCCAGCTGAAACGGCCAGGCCCGAGCGCATCGACGCCGCGCGAAAAGCCCGCGCCGGTGGCCTCGGCGGTTTCCCACTCGTCGTCGCCGTAGCCCAGATAATCGACACCGCTCAAGTCCATCAACTGCTCGAAAGACAGCTCCGGCCGGTCACGAAGCAGGGTCGCCGCCTCGATCCAGTGCGCGGCCGGGATCACCGCGGTGAGCTGACCGCGATGCTCGATCAGACTGTCCAGGCGCTCGCCGAGAATTTCGCTGAGCGACTTGGCCAGCGGGGAGTTGATCGCGCTGTCTGCACTCATTTGC
Organism: uncultured Wenzhouxiangella sp.; assembly: GCA_964623655.1. Classification (GTDB taxonomy): domain Bacteria; phylum Pseudomonadota; class Gammaproteobacteria; order Xanthomonadales; family Wenzhouxiangellaceae; genus Wenzhouxiangella. The sequence continues at coordinate 126 of CAZUTZ010000094.1, read as the reverse complement.
GAAACAGGGTGTTGGTGCGACGAATCTTTTTCTGGAGCTGCAGAATGCCGTAGACCAGCGCCTCAGCGGTCGGCGGACAGCCGGGAACGTAGATGTCGACCGGCACGATCCGGTCGCAGCCGCGGG
>CAZUTZ010000093.1:0-9090 GCA_964623655.1 uncultured Wenzhouxiangella sp. | reverse complement strand
CGCTCGAAAATGCCGGCCGCGCCCATGCCGGTGCCGACGCACATGGTCACCATGCCGTAGCGCTGCTGACGACGCCGCAGGCCGTGGATCAGCTTGGCGGCCAGGATGGCGCCGGTCGCGCCCAGCGGGTGGCCCAGGGCGATGGCGCCGCCCAGCGGGTTGACCTTTTCCGGGTCCAGCTCAACCGTGCGCATGACGGCCAGAGCCTGGGCGGCGAAGGCCTCATTGAGCTCGATCCAGTCCAGATCGTCCTTGTTGATGCCGGTCTGCTTGAGCACCCTCGGAATCGCCTCGATCGGGCCGATGCCCATGACTTCGGGCGGCACGCCGGCGACGGAGAAGCCGCGGAATACGGCCAGCGGTTGCAGGTTCAGCTCCTTGACCACGCGCTCGGAAACCATGATCACGGCACCGGCGCCGTCGGACATCTGGGAGCTGGTCGCGGCCGTTACGCTGCCCTTGGCGTCGAACACGGTTCTGAGCTTGGCCAGGGTCTCCGGGTTGGTATCGCGGCGCGGGCCTTCGTCGGTGTCGACCACCTGCTCGACCTCGCGGATCTGGCCGCTTTTCGGGTCGGGCATGCGGTGGGTGACGGTGACCGGGCGGATTTCGGTGAATTCACCGCCGTCGATCGCCGCGATCGCTTTCTGGTGCGAGCGATAGGCAAATTCGTCCTGGTCCTGACGGCTGACGTCCCACTTCGACGCTACCTTTTCGGCCGTGATGCCCATACCGTAGGCGATGGCGACATTATCGTCGCTGAACACCTTCGGGTTCATCGCGATCTTGTGGCCCATCATCGGCACCATGGTCATGGTCTCGGTGCCGGCGGCAATCATGACATCGGCTTCGCCCAAGCGAATGCGATCAGCGGCCATGCCGATGGTCTGCAGGCCCGAAGAGCAGAAACGGTTGACGGTCACGCCGGGCACATTGTCCGGCAAGCCGGCAAGCAGAGCGCCGATGCGGGCCACGTTCATGCCCTGTTCGGCTTCGGGCATGGCGCAGCCGACGATGACGTCTTCGACCCGGGCCGGGTCCAGGTCGGGCACTTCGGCCAGCGCGGCCCTGAGGGAGTCGGCCAGCAAGTCGTCGGGTCGATAGTTGCGGAAAGCGCCCTTGAACGCCCGGGCAACCGGGGTGCGGACGGCGGAAACGATGTAGGCGTCACTCATGGCTTTTTGGGTCCTTCGATAACTTTGGCATTCGGGTTTTAGGTTTCGGGGTTCAGGGTTCAGGTTTCAGGAGAAGACCTCTTCCTGAACCCTGAACCCTGAAAGCTGAACCCTGGTTCAATTCCTCAACGGCTTTCCGGTCTTCAGCATATGCCCGATCCGCTCCTGCGTCTTTGGCATGGCGCACAGCTCGAGGAAATGTTCGCGTTCCAGGTGGTGCAGCCATTCCTCGTTGACCGGGATGCCGCGGTCGATTTCTCCGCCGCACAGAACGGTGGCGATCCGGCTGCCGATTTCAAAATCATGCTCCGAGACAAAATGCCCTTCGAGCATGTTGACCAGCAGCATCTTGAGCGTGGCCACGCCGACGTCACCGGCGGCCGGGAAGGCCTTGCCGGGCAGCGCCGGGCGATAGCCGGCCGCGGCCAGCGAACGCACGACGCCGTGAGCGGCATGCAGCAGTTCGTGCTCGTGCAGGACAATCAGGTCTTCCGGGCGCAAATAGCCCATTTCGCGGGCTTCCATGGCCGAGCCTGCGACCTGGCCCATGGCGACCTGCTTGTAGCGTTTTTCCATCAGCGGCCAGGTGTCTCCGGCGGCCACGTCGGCGTTGATCTGCAGGGCCAGGGTGGCCAGCCCGCCGCCGGCCGGCAGCAGGCCGACACCTGCTTCGACCAGACCCATGTAGCTTTCCAGGTGGGCGACGCGGCGGCTGGCGTGCATGGCCAGCTCCAGCCCGCCGCCCAGGGCCAGGCCGCGCACGGCGGCCACGGAGGGCACAGTGGAATAGCGCATGCGCAGGTTGGCGGCCTGGAAACCCTGGACCAGCTGGCGCACGCTGTCGTAATCAGCGCGCTGAATGGCTTCGGCAGCGGCCTTGAGGTTGGCGCCGGCCGAGAACGGGCCCTTGGGCTGCCAGATGACCAGGCCTTCGAATCCGGCCTCGGCGTGGTCGAGGGCGGCGTTGAGTCCGTCGACGGCGCCGTTGTCGATCACGCCCATCTTGGTTTTCAGGCTGGCGATCAGGACGTCGTCATGCAGGGTCCACAGGCGGATGGCGTCGGTTTCGTGCACGGTCTGGCCGTCATGCGAGGCCTCGCCGACCAGGCGCACGGGCTGGTACTGGCGTTTGTAGACCGGCAGGTCCGGACGCGGGCTGATATCGCCTTCAGCAGCCGACCATGAGCCGCCGGGACCGTGCGCGCCTTCGACTTCATGCACCCACTTGGGCAGACGCGCCTCGACGCCGGTTTTGTCCTCGTCGATATCGCTCTGGATCAGGCCGGTTACATGCTTCCAGCCGGCGGCCTGCCACTGCTCGAAGGGTCCGTGGTTCCAGCCGTAGCCCCAGCGCATGGCCAGATCGATCTCGCGCGCCGATTCGGCGATTTCTCCGAGATGGTAGGCGCAGTAGTGGAACAGGTCGCGGTGGATGGCCCACAAAAACTCGGTTTCCGGGTATTCGGCCTTGGCCAGTTCGGCCAGCTTCTCGCCGGGGTTCTTGATGGCGAGAATCGCCTTGACTTCGTCGCGAACGCTGTAGTCGGTGGCACGATAGTCGCCGGTGTCCGGATCGAAAACCCTGATTTCCCGCCCTTCCTTGCGGAACACGCCGGCGCCGGCCTTCTGCCCCAGGGCCCCGGCTTCAATCAGCTTCGCCAGCCATTCCGGGGCCTTGAACAGGTCATGCCAGGGATCGTCGCCGAGCTTGGCGTCCATGGTCTTGATGACGTTGGCCATGGTGTCCAGGCCGACCACGTCGGCCAGGCGGAAAGTGGCGCTTTTGGGTCGCCCGATGGCCGGACCGGTCAGCGCATCGACGGTGTCGAAGCCCAGGCCCAGTCGCTGGGCGTGATGCATGGTCGACCACATGGTGAACACGCCGACGCGGTTGGCGATGAAGTTGGCCGTGTCGCGGCAGCGAACCACGCCCTTGCCCAGATTGCGGGTCAGGAAATCCTCCAGCAAGTCGAGGATCTGCTCATCGGTGCCGGCATGCGGGATCAGTTCAACCAGGTGCATGTAGCGGGGCGGATTGAAGAAATGCACGCCGCAGAAACGGCTTTTGAGGGCGTCAGGCACCACGCCGGCCAGCTCGGTGATCGACAGGCCGGAGGTGTTGGTTACGAAGAACGCATCGGCGTGGATGTGCGGACCGATCTTTTCATACAGCGACTTCTTGATGTCCATGCGCTCGACGATGGCTTCGATGATGAAGTCGCAGTGACCCAGCTGCTCCAGGTCATCGTCGAAATTGCGCGGGGTGATGAACTCGGCCAGTTCCTTGCTGGCCAGCGGCGCCGGCTTGAGCTTGGCCAGGTTCTTGACGGCGCCGGCAGCGATTTTCGAGCGCTGCTTGTCGTCGGAGGGCAGATCGTACAGATCGACCGCGATGCCGGCGGCGGTCAGGTGGGCGGCGATCTGCGCGCCCATGACGCCGGAACCCAGAACCGCGGCGCGGCGGACGCGAAGCTTGTGGTCAGTCATTGTGTGTCCTTGAATGTTGTTCAATGTTGTGCTGCTTGAATGGTGAGATCGTCCGTGGATCGTTCAGCCTGCGGCCGCCAGGCGGGGCTCCTCTGAAGGTGCCTTGCCCAGCGCCTCGGGGTTGAATTCGTCGACGGCAATGACGCGCGCGCTCAGTTCTTGCGCGGTGATCAGGTCGCTGGCCTGTTCGGCGGTGATGACGCCGGCCTCGACCGCGCGGGCCGTCAGTTCGCGCACGTTGTGCGGATTGGGAACGGCCTTGAGTGCGTTGCGGATCGCGTGCTCGGCCGGCTCGGCCTTGAGCACCGCGTCGAAGGCCTGGAGCACGATGCCGACGCCATCGTCCTGGCGGGATACGTAGGCACCGGCAATCAGGCGGTCGCGCGTTGCACTCTTGGTCAGCAGCTGGCGGGCGATGGTCTGGCCGGTGCGGTCGTCGACCGGCTGGTTGCGCCGACCCAGCGGAAAGCACAGGAAACGCACCACCGGACCCAGCATGGGAATGGGGAAGTTGCGGTAGACGCCGTGCAGCGCTTTTTCCACCTCGTGGAGACTGTCCTGGACGGCAAAGCGCAGCACGGCGAGGTCCTCCTCGGGACGGCCGTCATCTTCAAAGCGACGCAGCGCCGCCGAGGCCAGATAAAGATTGGCCAGGGCGTCGGCGAAGCGACCGGACAGCTTTTCCTTGAACTTGAATTTGCCGCCGAGAATCAGCAGGCACAGATCGGCCGTGAGCGTGAAAGCCGCACTCAACCGGTCGATCTGGCGATAGTAGGGCGCGGTTGGCGCGTCGACCGGGCTGCGCGCCAGCAAACGGCCGGCCAGGGCCAGTGCCGGGGCGCGCACGGCGTTGGAAATCAGGAAGCCGACGTGCGCCCACAGCGCCCGGTCGAATCCGGTCAGATCGTTGTCGTTGGCCGCCAGCATTTCTTTCAGGAGATAAGGGTGGCAGCGGATGGCTCCCTGGCCGAACACGATCATCGAGCGAGTCAGGATGTTGGCGCCTTCGACGGTGATGGCGACCGGCACCGCCTGGTAGGGCAGCGAGAGGTAGTTGCCCGGCCCCTCGACCACGGCCTTGCCGCCGTGCACGTCCATGGCATCGTTGATGACCCGACGGTTGGATTCGGTGTGATAGGCCTTGAGAATGGCCGACAGCACCACCGGCTTGTCGCCGCGGTCCAGCGCGCTCATGGTCAGCTTGTGTGCGGCCTCCATGCGGTAGGCCTCGGCGCCGATGCGCGCCAGCGGCTCTTCGATGCCTTCGAAATGACCGATCGGCTGCTTGAACTGGTAGCGGATGCGGGCGTAGGCGCCGGTCAGCATGCTGGCGGCCTTGCCGCCGGCCACGCCCTGGGCGGGCAGCGAGATGGCGCGTCCGGCCGCCAGGCAGTGCATCAGCATGCTCCAGCCCTGGCCGATGCGCTCGCGACCGCCGATCAGCCAGTCCATGGGGATGAACACGTCCTTGCCGCGGGTCGGTCCGTTCATGAACACGCTGCCGCCGGGCAGGTGGCGTTTGCCGATCTCGACGCCTGGCGTCGAGGTCGGGATCAGCGCGCAGCTGATGCCCAGGTTTTCCCTGCCGCCGAGCAGGCCATCCGGATCGCGGGTCTTGAAGGCCAGTCCAAGCACGGTGGCAACCGGGGCCAGGGTGATGTAGCGCTTGTCCCAGGTCACCGACAGGCCCAATACTTCCTCGCCGTCGATGACTTTCTTGCAAACCACGCCCTCATCGGGCATTGAGGCGGCGTCCGAGCCGGCCTGCGGTGAGGTCAGCGCGAAGCAGGGGATCTCCTCGCCCCGGGCCAGGCGCGGCAAATAGTGATTCTTCTGCTCCTCGGTGCCGAAATGCATGAGCAATTCGCCGGGGCCCAGGGAATTGGGCACCATTACGCTGACCGCGGCGGCCAGGCTGCGGGTCGAGATCTTGGTGACCACGGCGGCGTTGCCCTGGGCGGTGAAATCCAGACCACCATATTCCTTGGGAATGATCATGCTCAGGAAACGCTTCTCGCGGATGAACTGCCAGACTTCCGGCGGCAGATCCTTGAGTTCGCGATTGATTTTCCAATCGTCGAGCATGCTGCACAGCTCTTCGACGGGTCCGTCCATGAAGGCCTGCTCTTCCTCGCTCAGCCTGGGCGGCGGCATGTCGAAGAGCACCTTCCAGTCCGGCTTGCCGGAAAACAGTTCGGCATCCCACCAGACGGTGCCGGCGTCCAGCGCCTCCTTTTCGGTCGCCGACATGGCCGGTAGAACGGTCTGAAACCAGGCAAACAGCGGCTTGGAGATCACCAGCCGCCGCAGCGGATGGATCGCCATCAGGCCGAAAGCCACCGCACCGACGCCGAAAAGCACGCTGGCCGGCCAGGCGACACCGGCCAGCGGCGCCAGAATGAGAGCGGCAATCGACAGGCCAAAAGCGCCCCAGGCCGGTGCGCGCAGGTAGGCCAGCGTCAGCAGGCCGATCAGGAACAAGAACACAAAACTCAGCGTCATGGTGAGGTCTCCATGGTGCCCTTGGCACCGGTTCGAGCAGTCGAGTCGGGGTGTGAGATTTGATCGGAAGTACCGCGCAGGCCGGCGGCGGCAAAGCGGACCAGGTCCGAGGCAATGGACCGTGTATCGGCCAGGCTGCTTTCAGCCATGGTGTAGGTCAGGGCGCCGACGATGAAGTCGAGCTGACGCCTGAGCAGCTCCGGCTGGCGACCGGGCAGCGTCTGCGCGATGGCGTCGGCGAAGCGACGCATCACGAACGCATATTCACTACTGATGGCTGCGTGCAGCTCTTCGTCGCGGTCGGCGAAGGCGCGCATCAACAACTGCATGAAGCGATGACCGTCGGCGTCGGAGCCGCGCGAAAAAGCCAGTGCCGGATAGACGAAGGCGTCCAGCACGTCTTCAAGTACCGGTTCGCCGGCCCGACCAAGCGCCTGGTCCAGCCGCGTCAGCCGGGCCTCGTTGAGCGCGTCCAGACGGCGACGGAAAACCGCCAGCAACAGCGCCTGCTTGGAGCCGAAATGGTAGTTGACCGCAGCCAGATTCACTTCGGCCGCCTGGGTGATCTGGCGCAGGCTGGCCAAGTGGAAACCCTGCTCGGCAAACAGGGTTTCGGCGGCGTCCAGAATTCGATCGCAGGTGCTTGGCTCGGTCAAGATTCAAACATTCAATTTAAACGCACGTTTGAATTCTAGCACGACTCCTTTCCGGGCATTGAAAGCCGCGGTGGATCACTGAAGCATCAGACGAGGCAGTCTTCAGGCGGGACCTCCCGGCTGACGCGTGCACGACCCGGATTGGAGACCACCACGGCCCGTGGTTCCGCTCGGCCGGAAGGGTCACAGACGCGGATGGTCAGATTGGTACCGAAGGCACCGCCATTGGGCTGGAAGCGGACGCGAAAGCGACCGCCGGAGTGCATCAGCATAGCGGTGTCGGCCTGCACCACCCGCAAGATGTCTTCAGCGCTATCAGGCTGCCCGTTGTTGCTGCGGTCAACAAAAATGATCCAGCCGCGGTCCCAGCGATTGCCGCTGCATTGGTTCTGGTCGAGGCTGGGGCAGGCAACAACCTGCGTGCCCAGAGTGACTGCAGAGTGTCGCGCGTACTGAATGTGCGACATCAACAGATTGGATTTTGCCGTGATTCGCGATTCCGCCAGAAATCCACCCCAGGCGGGGACGCCGATGGTGATGAGTATCGCGGCGATGGACAATGTCACCATCAGTTCGATCAATGTCAGCCCTTTGCTCCGATGCAACATGTTTCCCTTCCTTTGCGAGATGACCGGGAAACAGTTTCATGCAGGGCTCGACGAGCGGCAGTCGGCACCGACCGCGGAGTGCGGTCGGCGATTGCCTAGACGGTTTGTAGGAATTTGATGACCGCAGAAACCCGGGGGGTTCTGGGACGGTCAGTGGCCCCGCACGGCTCCTTCGATGCGATCGACTGCCGTTTTGAGCGTGTCCAGACCGCAGGCAAACGACAAGCGCAGGTGGCCGGGCGCGCCGAAGGCGGTTCCCGGCACGGTGGCTACATTCGCGTTTTCCAGCAAATACTCGGCCAGCGCCAGGTCGTCCTTCAATCCCAGTGAATCGATGGCGGCACTGAAGTCGGCAAAGACGTAAAACGCGCCTTTGCCCGGAATGCAGCTGACGCCGTCGACGGCGTTCAGGGCCGGGACCAGCCAGTCATGGCGCTCGCGAAAAGCGCGGCACATGTCGGCAACACACTGCTGGTCGCCGCTAAGTGCGGCTTCGGCTGCGGCCTGACTGATGGAGCAGGGATTGGAAGTGCTCTGACCCTGGACCTTGCGCATTTCCTTGATGAGCTCGGCAGGACCGGCGGCGTAACCGATTCGCCATCCGGTCATGGCGTACCCCTTGGAGACGCCGTTGACGACGATCAGTCGCTCCTTGAGTCCAGGGACCACTTCGCCGATGCTGGCAAAGGGTTCGTCAGCCCACCAGATATGCTCGTAGATATCGTCGGAGCAGATCAGGATGCGTGGATGTTCCAGCAGCACCTGGCCGATTTCCTCAAGCTGCCGGCGACTGTAGGCCTGGCCGCTCGGGTTGCTCGGCGAGTTGAGCATGACCATTCGGGTCTGACTGGTAATCGAGGCGGCAAGCTGGTTGGGTGAGATCAGGTAACCGGATTTCAGATTGGTCGACAGGATGACCGGCTCGCCCCCGGCCAGGCGCACCATGTCGGGATAAGACACCCAGAAGGGCGCGGGAATGACGACCTCGTCGTCTTCGTTGATCGTGGCCTGCAAAAGGTTGTAAATCGCCTGCTTGGCGCCGTTGGAGACCAGAATCTGCGACGGCTCATAGTCAAGGCTGTTGTCCCGGCGCAGCTTTTCGATGATCGCCTGCTTGAGCGCGGGCGTGCCGTCGACTGCCGTGTAGCGGGTCTGGCCGGAGTTGATGGCCTCGATCGCGGCGTCCCTGATATGTTCCGGCGTGTCGAAGTCGGGCTCGCCCATGCTCAGCGAAATGATGTCGCGGCCCTGGGCGCGGAGCTCTGCGGCCTTCATGCTCATGGCGATCGTGGCCGATGGTTTGACCTGGGCGACACGGGCGGAAACTTTGATGGTCACGGAACTTCTCCTGGAGTCAGCTCTGCACAAGCCACTAGTATACTGAGCGCCATGCTCGGCACGCCCCGGATTCCGCAATGAGCTCACATTTTCGCATGGCCTCGAAATATGAGCCGGCCGGCGATCAGCCAGAGGCGATCCGGCAGCTGGCTGAAGGTCTGGCAGCCGGACACAGCCACCAGACACTGCTGGGAGTGACGGGCTCGGGCAAGACCTTCACCATGGCCCGGGTAATCGCCGAGACCAACCGCCCGGCCCTGATCCTGGCTCCCAACAAGACCCTGGCCGCCCAGCTTTACTCCGAATTCAAGGAGCTTTTCCCCG
>CAZUTZ010000092.1:0-9174 GCA_964623655.1 uncultured Wenzhouxiangella sp. | reverse complement strand
ACCCGGCTGGCCGGGTCGACCAGTTCAAGGCGGCGGAAAGCGACGCCGGCCTGAGTGCGGTTGCGCACTTCCAGCTTTTGGAAGATTTCGCTCATGTGGGCCTTGACGGTGCGTTCCTGGATGTCGAGGCCGTCGGCAATCTGCTTGTTCAGCTGCCCGTCGGCCACCATGGCCAGCACGCGGAACTGCTGCGGCGTCAGTGCCGCCATGCGGCGGGCCAGTTCGCGATCATCGTGGGCGTCTTCGATGCCGGCGACCGCGCGGGCCAGGTGGGCCGGGATCCACTCCCGACAGTCCAGCACGGTGTTCAGTGCGTTTGTCAGGTCCTCAAGGCCGGTGCTTTTCGGAATGAATCCGGCCGCGCCATGGTCGAGCGCGCGGCGCACGACGCGCGGATCCTCATTGGCGGAGACCACCACCACCGCGACGGTGGGATATTGACAACGGATCGAGGCCAGCCCGGTCAGGCCGTGATTGCCCGGCATGTGCAGGTCCAGCAGCACCAGGTCGATATCGTCGACCGCGGCCAGCTGCTCGAAGGTCTGCGGCAAATCGCGCGCCTGCAGCACCTGCGCATCGGGCAAACAATCGCTCAGGGCCTGGACCAGTGCGGTCCGGAACAGGGGGTGGTCGTCGGCGATGAGAACTTTGGTTGACACCGCTACTGCACCGTCCAACCTCCATCGACAACAATCGCCTGACCCGTAATGTTGCGTGCCGGCGGAGAGATCAGAAAGGCACAGATGCCGGCCAGTTCCTCCATGCTGATGAACACACCCTTGGGCATCGGCTTGAGCATGATCTGCTCGATCACTTGATCTTCGGAGATGCCGTGAACACGAGCCTGGTCGGCAATCTGCTTTTCCACCAGGGGCGTTCGCACGTAGGTCGGGCAGACGGTGTTGATGGTGATGTCGGTGTCGGCGGTCTCCAGGGCCAGCACCCGTGAAAAGCCGATCAGGCCATGCTTGGCCGAAACGTAGGCGCTTTTGTAGGCGCTGGCGACCAGTGAATGAATGGACCCGATATTGACGATCCGTCCGAAGCCCTGCTCGCGCATGCCGGGCAGGAGCGCGCGGGTCAGGCGCGCCACGCCGATCAGCATGACCTGGACGAGCTGTTCCCACTTTTCCATCGGGAATTCCTCAAGCCGGGCCACATGCTGCAGACCGGCATTGTTGATCAGCACGTCAATCGGGCCGTCCAGAGCGTCGCAAAGGGCTTCGACCGAGGCCTCGCTGGTCACATCGAGCGCTGCGGCGCGGACATTGCCGCCGGCCCGGGAGAGACGAGCGGCGGTCGCTTCGGCGGCTTCGAGATCGAGATCCGTCAGCAGCAGCTCATGACCGGCTGACGCCAGCTGCTCGGCAATGCCGGCGCCGATGCCGGACGCGCCGCCGGTAATCAGGATTCGTTTGGCTCGCTCGGACATCGGAAAACCCTTGCTCTGGCGATTCGGTCGACAGTCATCGTCAAGGCGCAAAGATTACCAAAGCGGTGGAGCCGATTGGCCTGTACCAAAGTCCATTGCCAGCGCCGGTGACTCTGCTAGTCTCAAGGCCTTTCAGGCAGGATTGGTGTTCGGATGGTCAAGTACGGGCTTTTTCTCGGCGCGATCTGTGTTGCAAGCGCGGTGTCTGCAAGCCTTGCGGCGGAGCGATCCGGCGACTGGTCGGTGGTGGCGCAGGAGGAGTCGGTTTTTACTGCCGATCAGGACCTGCTGACCGCCGGGCTCGGGTTGTCCGGATTGCAGTCCAGCGCGCCGCTGTCGGACGCGCCGGATGCACAGTCGCTGCGGCGGCTGGCGATTCACAATGCCTGGAACGCCCTGGCGCTGCCGCGCGCCGCGGGCGGGCTGGGCGAGGGCGCCGTGTATCAGGACTTGTCGCCCGTGCCGGGCCGCGAGATCAAAGCACTGCTCAAGCTTGCAGATGCGCGCTATCCCTTCCGCGTTCTGGTGCAGATTCCCGATGCGTTCGATTCGGATTCGCCCTGCCTGCTGGTTGCCCCGGCGTCAGGCTCGCGCGGCGTTTACGGCGCAATCGCCCTGGCGGGTCCCACGGGCCGCAGCCGGGGTTGCGCCGTTGTCTACACCGACAAGGGGGCCGGCACGGACTTCCACCAGCTTGATCGCGATCTGAGCCCGGATCTACTCGGGGTCTTGCGCGGAGGCGGCGACCCCATTCGCGCCTTTGAGTGGCCGGATACGGAGGGTGCCGGCGAGGGTGCGATCGCCATGAAGCACGCTCACTCCGGCGATCATCCGGAAGCCGACTGGGGGCGGCACGTGCTTATCGCCGCTCAATTCGGGCTCGAGCAGCTGCACGCCGCTTTCGACGAAGCCTTCAGCGTGCAGGTACTCGCCGTCGGCCTGTCCAACGGCGCGGGCGCGGCCTTGCGCGCGGCTGAGCTGGATCAGGATGGACTGCTCGATGGCGTCATTGCGGTGATGCCGAATATCACCCCGCCGGACGGCGTGCCGCTTTACGACTACGGCACCCTGGCGGCCCTGTATCAACCCTGCGCGCTGGGTGACGCCGAGCGCACCGTGTCCAAGCCGCTGGGCAATCCGATTCTGGTGGCCATGGGCGAGCAACGCTGCGCCAGCCTGGTCGAGGCCGGCCTGCTGGACGAACCCGATCCGGCAGCCGCCCGCGCCAGGCTGCTGGAAGCCGGCTTTGACGAGCCTTCTCTGAAGCTGGGTGCCGGCAATATCGCGCTCGACCTGTGGCGCGCGGTGGCCAGCAGCTATGCCTCGGCTTACCTGCGCTCCGGTCCGTCCGACATGCCCTGCGGCTATGCCTTTGACGCTTCCGGCGCCGATGATGCCGAGCGCGTGCTCTGGTGGGCAACGCATTCCGGTGTCGGCCCCGGCGGGGGAATCGAGATGATCGATGGAATGGCCGACGGTACGGATTCCGCCTTGCCCGGCTTGGTCTGTCTGCGCGAGCTGTGGACGGGTGAGGCCGAGCAGGCTTCAGATTTGCGCGCGGCGGTCGACCAGACCCGCGCCACAGCCCGCCTGCCGGCCATTCCAGTCTTGCTGATCCACGGTCGCAAGGACGGGCTGATTCCGGCCGCGCTGTCGTCGCGGCCTTATCTGGCCGCGGCGCGCGCGCAGGGCGCGACGGAAATCGCGTACTGGGAAATCGAGCGCGCGCAGCATTTCGACGCGTTTTTGAACGCCCCCGGCGTAAGCGGCCGGCTGGTGCCCATCCTGCCCTATGGCTGGGCCGGGATCGAGCACCTGATGGCCGTGCTGGCCGAAGAGGCCGAACTTGGCCCGGACCGGACCTTCAGCCCGGAACCCGGCGAGTCCTTGCTCACCCGCGAAAGCCTCGGTTTGCCTTGAGGATTGGCTAAGGTGACACCTCGAGAAGGTCGGCCAACAAGGCCTCAAACTGTTCCGGGTGGGTTTCCATCGGGTTGTGTCCGGCCTCAGGGATGACCAGCAGCTCCAGTCCCGCGAAGTTCTCTTGCAGTTGTTTTCCAACCTCAAGCGGGACGCGCGCGTCTTTCTCACCCCAGATCGCAGCCGCCGGCGTGGACTCCCAGCCGCTCGTGTCGGCGCCCTGGCTCATGCGCCGCATCAGCGCGGGATAGGTGCCCGGGATGCGCAGCGGTTCGCGGTAGCCGGCCAGTTCCTCGGCGGTCGGCTCGCGCCCCAGGGCGGTCGCCAGCAGCTCGGCAAACGTGTCTTTCTCCAACAGGCGATGGGCGGCCACGGTCTCCAGTGCCCGACCGATCGAAGGCACGGCCAGCAAGCCGCGCCAGGCCGCCGATCTTTGACGACGCTGGCCGGGTCCGCCGCCAACGAATACCAGTTGACGGACCTGGCCATCGCTGCGCGCCGCGCTGGCGGCGATGACTCCGGCTCCCACCGAATGGCCGACCAGCACCAATTCGCGCCCCGGGGCCAATTCCTGTGCCAGTGCCAGCACCAGCTCCGACCAGTCGGCGCCGCTGCCGCTGCGCTCGCTGTAGCCGAAAGGCGGTAAATCAGGCGCAATCACGTCAAGCTGCCAGTCCTCCAGGGCATCGAGCGTGGCCGACCAGGAAAACGCCGAGCCACCGAATCCGTGCACCAGCACCACCAGTGGGCTGTCGCCGTTGGCCTCGGTGAGCCTCGCGCGATAGTGCAGGCGCGTGCCGCGGACTTCGGAGAACCGCGAGTCGCTGAAGGGCTGATCGGGGATTTCACCGTCAATTCCCGGGCGCGGGAGCAGCCAGGGAATCGTCAGTGCCAGGACCAGCAGCACGCCGAAGATCACAGCGATCCATTTGGCCAGTTTGAGCATGATCGGGTGTCGGTTGGGTTTTATTGAACTGTGCTTCAGCGCGAGGCTAGAACAAGGCGTTGTTCCGGCGTGTCCAGCCGGTCCAGCCAGGCGCCGAAAACCTGGTCAGCCAGCTTCAGCGTGGCCGGCAGCAGTTGGCTCGTCTCGGCTGCGATTTGCTCGGGCGAAGTGTCCAGACCCGACGTGGCCAGGTCTTGCCGATAGCTGGGTATTTTCAGCCAGCGCTGGATCAGGCGCTGGTCCAGCTCCAGATGAAATTGCAGGCCCCAGGCGTGCGCATTGGCCCGGAAAGCCTGGCAGCCGCTGTCGGGACTGTCGGCGATGGAAACCGCGCCGCCGGGGCATTCGAATCCCCAGTGATGCCACTGGAAGACCGGCTGCGGCCCGGCGATCGGTTGCAGCAGCGGGTCCTGTGGCGTTTCCTCAGTCGGATGGATGGTGTACCAGCCGATTTCAGGGCGTGGGCAAGGACCCACTTTGCCGCCCAGCACGGCGGTGATCAGCTGCGCGCCCAGACAGATGCCCAGCGTTGGAATGTCGCGGCGCAGGGCTTGCTCAATCAGTCGGCACTCGGTTACCAGGTGGGGATGCTGCCGGGTCTGGGTGACCTGCATGGGCCCGCCCAGAATGACCAGCCCCTGGTAGCGGTCCAGTCGGGGTGTGGCTTCCGGGTGGCGGGCGAAGTTGACATAGCGGATGCGGTGGCCCCGTTGTCTGAGCATCGGGTCCAGCGCGCCGAGCGGCTCGGCGGCCACATGCTGGATGACCAGGACCCGGGCCATCAGGCGTGGCAGCGTGCCGACTGCGGCAGAGGATGAAGGGAATTAGAAATTTCGATCATGGCGACACGATGGTCGGGGCATACTGAAAACAGTTGAAAGTCTAGCGTCATTACCATGGCTGTGATCAAGATAGGGCGTTACTGGTTCGACATTCTGAAGTCGGCCTCGTCGAACTGGCTGGAAAGTCAGGCCTTCATTTATGCCGCAGCACTGGCCTTCTTCACCGTTTTTTCCATCGCGCCGGTGGTGATCGTGATCGTGGCCATCGCCGGCGTTTTTTTGGGCGAGATGGCGGCGCGCGGGCAAATATTCGAGCAGTTGCAGGAGGTGTTCGGCGCCGAAGCCGCCGAAGTGGTGCAGACGGCGGTGATCAATTCGCAAATCGATCAGAGTGGGTTGATGCCGACGCTGATTGGTCTGGTGGCCACGGTGATCGGGGCGACAACGGTCTTTGCCCAGATGCAGCAGTCTCTGAACCAGATCTGGGACGTGGCGCCGCGCCCCTCACGCAACAGCATCTGGCTGTTCATTCAGGCGCGTGTTCTGTCATTGACCATCGTGCTGGCGATCGGCTTCGTGCTTATGGTCTCACTGCTGTTGAGCGTGGCCTTGCGCGCGGTGATGGCGTTTGCCGAACAGTGGCTGCCGGTGCCGGCCTGGGCCATGTACAGCCTGGAAGTGGCCATCTCGCTCAGCGTCATCAGCTTGCTGTTTGCGGCCATTTTCAAGATTCTCCCGGATGTCGTGCTGCGCTGGCGCGATGTGCTGGCCGGTGCTTTTATCACCGCGATTCTGTTTACCGTCGGCCGCTCGTTGATCGCCACGTATCTGGCCCACACCGCCACCGCATCGACCTACGGCGCTGCCGGATCCCTCGCGGTGCTGCTGCTCTGGGTCAATTATTCTTCCCTGATCCTGCTGTTCGGGGCGTCCATTACCCGGGCGCATTGTGAAGCCAGAGGCATCGAAATTCGGCCGCGGGATACCGCGGTCACGGTGCATCGGGAACTGGTTGAAGAGCCCGAGCTGCGCTGATCATGAATGGGCTTTGGCCCGAACACCGGAATGTTCATCACTGCGCTTGCGGAAGACAGATAACACCATCAACAGCAACCATGCCGTGCACAGCAGTTCGATGCCCATGGCGCCCAGGTACACGCCGGATACGCCGATCATCGGCGGCAGTATGAGCATGACCGGGATGTAGAGCACCAGCTGGCGCGACACCGACACGATGGTGGCCTTGCCCGGCTGCTCGACGGCCGGCAACAGCGCCAGCGCGGTGAACACCAGCGGCAACAGCGGCAGAGGCAGGATCAGCAGGCGGAAGTGCATCAGGTCCTGAGCGCTGAAAGTGGTGCCCGGCAGCATGATCGCCAGGGTCTGCCCCGGGAAGGCATTCATCACCAGCCACAGCGGCACGATGATCAGCGCGCCGGCCTGGACGAAAGCCCAGAAGCAGCTTTGCACCCGCTGCCACTGACCCGCGCCGTAATTGAATCCGGCGACCGGCTGGAAAGCGCGCATCAATCCGAACAGCGGCGTCAGCATGAAAATCACGATACGCCACGCTGCGCCGTAGAAGGCGATATCCGACTCGGTGCCGATTCGGCTCAAGACGTTGAACACGACGATGGCCTGCAGCACGCCCATCGAACTCATGATCATTGCCGGCGCGCCGAGGCGGACGATGCGGCGGGTCAATTCGCGCGGCAGGCCGATGAAATAGGGGTCGACCTCATAGCTGGACCGGCCCTGAGCATAGCGCCGCCACACCAGCCAGCCGCCGAAAGCCGTGCCGATGTTGGTGGCCCAGGCCGCGCCAGCCACACCCATGTCGGCAACCACGATCAGCAACGGGGTCAGAATCATGTTGACGATCAGGCCAACGCCCATGTAGAGCGCGGCCAGCTTCATGCGGCCTTCGCCGCGCAGCAGCATGTTCAGCGTCAGTCCGGCCAGCGCGCCGATGCCGCCCAACGCGGAAGCGCGCAGATAACTGGCAGCAATCGGAATCAGCTCGTCGCGCGCGCCCATGCCGTAGACCAGGCGCTCGGCAAAGCCCGCCCCGATGACGGCGTAGGCAACAGCCAGAAGCGCGGTGATGGTCAGCGCCGTTCCCGGCAGGCGCCTGAGGGTGCTTTGGTCGCCGCGTCCCAGTGCGATCGACAGGGCCACCCCGCCGCCGATGCCGGCCAGTGATCCCAGCCCCAGGGTGATCTGGGTCAGCGGGTAGGCCATCACCGCGCCGGCCAGCGCCTGCTCGCCCAGAAGCCGGCCGATGTAGATCACGTCGAGCACGGCGTTGAAGCCGAAAAGGGTAATCGCCAGCACCGCCGGCCAGCTCATCTGCCAGGCCACCCGCCACGGATGACCACGCAGGATCAGTTCTCTCTGCGCGTCTTCGGGTTGAGTGCTTTCAGCGGTGGCCATCTTCAAAAAGCCTTGAACCGCCGATGAACGCGGATAAACGCGGATGGGAAAAGCGCCTCGGCCGCGCCGGAGCCTGAGCGTGGATCGCACAGGTGCCAGCCGCTTTGGACAATGGGCGGCCAGCCTGCGGGTTTTTGTCCGCGTTCATCTGCGTTCATCCGCGGTCAAAGGTCTCTTACCCACCGGTGCGCAAGATCCGAACCGGCGGCGTGGCGAGGACCGAGCGGTTACCGGCCCAGCCGCTGCCGACCACCAGGACGGCGGCGGCGACAAAACCGAGGATAAACAGGATGGGCGAGGGCCGGTAGGCAAACTCGAACAACTCGGCGGCCAGCAGCCAGCCGGTCAGGGCCGAGCCCAGGGTAGCCAGCAGCGCGGCGATCAGCGCCATGACGCTGTACTCGATCAACAAGCCCCGGCGCACCATGGCGTTGTCGGCGCCCAGGGTGCGGATCAGGGCGGATTCCTGGCGGCGCTCATCGCGGGTGGCTTCAAGCGCGGCCAGCAACACCACCAGTCCGGCCAGCAGGGTGAAGGCAAACACCACCTGGGCCGCACGGCTGACCTGGTCGATGATCTCGCCGACGCGCTCGATGATCGCGCCGACGTCGATGATCGACAGGTTGGGGAATGCGCGGGTGACCGCGCGCAAATCGATCGACCGCTCCCCCAGGTGAAAACTGGCGATGAATTGATGGGGCAGGAAATCGCCCGCCTCGGGCGTCAGCAGAATGAAGAAATTGACGTTGAAGGAATTCCAGTCCACTTCCCGGATACTGGTGACCTCAGCCTCGAAGCTGCGCGCCCCGGATTCGAAGGTCAGGCGATCGCCCAGCGAAACGCCCAGGTTTTCGGCCCACATCTGGGCCAGCGAGACCTCGCCGTTCGCCCCGGTTCCATGAAAATCCCCGTCGACGATCACGTTGGCCGGCGGCAGCTGATCGCTCCACGACACGTTGACCTGCCCGGCCATGCGATGGTCCGGCGGCGGTTCGTCGTTGACCGCGACCAGGTTGGCGTTGGCCATCGGCCTGAGCTGCAGATTGGTCACACCCTCGTCCTGCAGGCGTTCGCGCACATCCTCGACCTGATCGGGCTGGATATTGATCACGAAATGGTCGGCCGCATCCGCCGGCAGACTGCCGCGCCACTGCTCCAGCAGTTCGGCCCGGACCACGACCAGCAGCAGCAGGGCCATCAGCCCTAATCCCAAGGCGGTGATCTGCACGATGCCGCTGCCGCGCCGGCGCGCAAGGCCGGCCAGACCGAAACGCCACGCTGCCCGGGCGTTGCGCGACAGGCGTCCGGTAATCAGCAGCGCGATCCAGCCGCTGAGCGCCAGTAGACCGGCCAACGCGGCGCTGCCGCCGAGCACGATCAGGGCGAGCCGGATATCGCCGAGCTGCACGATCGGAATGCTCAGCGCGCCGAGCACCGGCAGCAGCCAGAGCAAGCCGCTCAGGCCCGGTCGGGTGTCGAGCGAGCGGTTGAGAATGCGCATGGTCGGCACCCGCTTGAGCGCCATCAGCGGAGGCAGGGCAAATCCGCCGGCCAGCAGCAGGGTGAACAGGCCGGCGTTCAGAACCGGCAGCGCTCGCGCCGGAGGCAGGGTGGTGTCCTGTCCCTCGGCCAGGATCCGGGCAATCATTTCCTGCGCGCCC
>CAZUTZ010000091.1:0-9197 GCA_964623655.1 uncultured Wenzhouxiangella sp. | reverse complement strand
AGAAAAAGCTTTTCCGCCGCCGCCGAGACGCTGCCGGTGCGGGCGGTCTGGATGAAGGCGCGCAGCTGTTTCAGCAGGTTGCCGTGGTACATGCAGCGCTCAAGACGGTCGCCGATATTTGATAAACTAATAGCTTAAATCGAAAGATTTAATTTGCCAAATAATCGCCGCGTCACTACCTTTGACAAGTTAACCGTACGACAGCGAACGGACACCCCATGAACCAACCCTCCCAGCAACATCCTTCCGACACCCTGCACTACGACGGACCGCTTCCGGAATTCAGCCCTGAACTGCCCGCTGCGGCGCGGCCGCTGTTCCCGGCCGGCATGCTCAATCTGCTCGGCTCTCTGGGTAGTCGATACCGCCGAAAAGTTGACGACCTGCTTGCCGCCAGAGCCCAGCGCCAGCAGGCTTTCAATGCCGGTGAGTTGCCCGATTTCGATCCGGATACGGCCACCATCCGCGACGGCGACTGGCGCGTCGCGCCGATTCCGCCCGATCTGCGGGACCGGCGTGTCGAGATCACCGGTCCGGTGGATCGCAAGATGATCATCAACGCGCTCAATTCGGACGCCAGGGTGTTCATGGCCGATTTCGAGGACTCATCGACGCCAACTTGGGAAAACATGGTCGACGGCCAGGTCAACCTGCACGACGCGGTCAAGGGCACGATCGAGCTCACCCAGCCCGACGGCAAGCATTACGCCCTGGGAAGCGATCCGGCGGTACTGATCGTGCGTCCCCGTGGCTGGCACCTGGACGAAAAACATGCGCAAGTGGCTGGTCGGCCGATACCGGGCGGTATCTTTGATGCTGCGGTTTACTTGTACAACAATGCGCAGGCGCTGATCGCCCGAGACTCTGGCCCCTATCTGTATCTTCCCAAACTTGAGCACTGGCGCGAGGCCGAGTTGTGGGAGGCGGTGCTGACCGATATTGAAAAGGCCCTGCAGCTCGAGCCCGGGACCGTCAAGGTGACGGTGCTGATCGAGACCTTGCCGGCGGTTTTTCAGATGGACGAGATCCTGCACGCGCTGAAAAGCCGGATTGTGGGTCTGAATTGCGGCCGCTGGGATTATATCTTCAGCTATATCAAGTGCTTCCAGAAGCATTCGGATAAAGTGCTGCCTGATCGGGCGCAGGTCACGATGAAAGTTCCTTTCTTGAGCGCCTACTCGCAGCTGCTGATCAAGACCTGTCATCGCCGCGGCGCTTTCGCCATGGGTGGCATGGCCGCGCAGATTCCGATCAAGGGTGACGAGGCGGCCAACGAAGCGGCGCTGACCAAGGTGCGCGAAGACAAGGAACGCGAGGCCCGCAACGGGCATGACGGCACCTGGGTGGCTCATCCCGGACTGATTCCGGTGGCCATGGAGATCTTCGACGGCCATCTCGGCGGGCAGGCCAACCAGCTCGACGTCAAACGCGAGGATGTGGCGGTGACTGCCGCTGACCTGATCGAGCCCTGCGAGGGCACGATTACCGAAGCCGGTCTGCGCGGAAATCTCAACGTCGCCATCCGCTACATGGCGGCCTGGCTGGGTGGTCAGGGCTGCGTTCCCATCAATCATCTGATGGAAGACGCTGCGACCGCCGAGATTGCCCGCACGCAGGTCTGGCAGTGGATTCGGCATCCGGCCGGCCAGCTTGAGGACGGTCGCGACATCGATCTGGAGCTGGTCCGACGCTGGCAGGCCGAGGAGCTTGATGCCATCCGCGCCGAGGTCGGCGAGGACGCTTTTGCCGCCGGCCATTTCCAGGCCGCGGCGGATCTGATTGCCGAGGCCACCGAGAGTGACGAGCTGGTCGAGTTCTTGACCCTGCCGGGCTACGCGCGCCTCGATTGATTTTTATCCAATGATGAACCCAAGGAAGGGAGCAGAGCAGTAATGAACGACGCGAACCGCATTATCGAGATGGAAAAAGACTGGCTGGAAAACCCGCGCTGGAAAGGGGTGGAACGGCCTTACGACGCCGCAGAGGTCATGCGCCTGCGCGGTTCGGTCACCATCGAATACACCCTGGCGCGGATGGGCGCGGAAAAACTCTGGCGGTTGATGCACGAAGAAGACTTCGTCAACGCCCTGGGCGCGCTGACCGGCAACCAGGCCATGCAGCAGGTGCGTGCCGGCCTGAAGGCGATTTATCTATCCGGCTGGCAGGTCGCCGCCGACGCCAATCTGGCCGGCCAGATGTATCCCGACCAGTCGCTGTACCCCGCCGACTCCGTTCCGGCCGTAGTCAAGCGCATCAACAACACTTTGCAGCGCGCCGACCAGATCCAAAGTGCCGAAGGCAAGGGCAACATCGACTGGTTCGCGCCCATCGTGGCCGATGCCGAGGCCGGCTTTGGCGGCGTGCTCAATGCCCATGAATTGATGAAAGGCATGATCGAGGCCGGCGCTGCCGGCGTGCATTTCGAAGATCAGCTGGCTTCGGCCAAGAAATGCGGTCACATGGGGGGCAAGGTGCTGGTGCCGACCCAGGAAGCCCTGCAGAAGCTGATCTCGGCCCGCTTGGCGGCCGATATCTGCAACGTGCCGACGATCATCGTGGCGCGTACCGACGCCATGGGCGCCAACCTGCTGACCTCGGACATCGATCCGCGCGACCAGGAGTTCGCCACCGGCGAGCGCACCGTCGAAGGCTTTTATCGGGTCAAGCACGGCCTTGAGCAGGCGATTTCGCGTGGACTGGCTTATGCGCCGGTCGCCGACCTGGTGTGGTGCGAAACCTCCACACCCAGCCTTGAGCAGGCCAAGCAGTTTGCCGAGGCCATCCGCGCCGAGTATCCGGACAAGCTGCTGGCCTACAACTGCTCGCCGAGCTTCAACTGGAAGAAAAACCTGTCGGATACCGACATCGCACGGTTCCAGCGCGAACTCGGCGCCATGGGCTACAAGTTCCAGTTCATTACCCTGGCCGGATTCCACGCGCTCAACCACTCGATGTTCCAACTGGCCCGTGGTTACAAGGCGCGCCAGATGGAGGCTTACGTGGAGCTGCAGGAAGCCGAGTTTGCCGCCGAGGCACAGGGCTACACGGCCACGCGCCATCAGCGCGAGGTGGGCACCGGCTATTTCGATGAACTGACCCAGGCCATCAGCGGCGGTGCTTCATCGCTGAGTGCGCTGTCGGGCTCAACTGAAGAAGAGCAATTCGAAGAGCATTGATCCGGCGTTGAAATCCTTTTGCGTCTGTCGCAGTATGATGTTGGCCAAGCCAATACCTGCTGCGGCAGACCATGTCGGACAAGGAGAAACAAGACCCTGAAGCGCCGGGCAGCGGCCTGGCGCTGGAAGAAGCGAGGCCCAAGCTGGGCCGTCCCCCCCTTTACAAGGTCGTCATTCTCAACGACGACTATACGCCCATGGAATTCGTGGTCCTGGTGCTGAAACAGTTTTTCGGCCTCAGCCACGACAAGGCAACCGCAATCATGTTGCACATTCACACGCGCGGCCGTGGCGTGGCCGGTATCTTCACCTACGAAATCGCCGAGACCAAGGTCATTCAGGTCAACGAATGCGCGCGTGAACACGAACATCCTCTTCAATGTACGCTGGAGGAGGCTGAAGATTGAGTGGATCCAGCTACGGCACCCTTGAGCAGGGCTGCGGTCCAACCCAGTCAGGACACTTAACAGGAAGACATCCAAAGGCGCAATCACGATGTTCAGCAAGGACCTAGAACTCTCCATTTCGCAGGCCTACAACACGGCTCGCAGCAAACGTCATGAGTTTCTGACTGTCGAGCACCTGCTGCTTGCCCTGCTGGATAATCCTTCAGCACGCGATGTCTTCGACGCCTGCGGTGTTGATATCAAGCGCCTCGGGCATGACCTGAGCCAGATTCTTGAGGAGACCATCCCGGTTCTGTCGGCCGGCGACCAGCGCGATACCCAGCCGACCGTCGGCTTCCAGCGTGTGCTGCAGCGGGCGCTGTACCACGTCCAGTCGGCCGAGCGCAAGGAAGTGCTCGGCGCCAACGTACTGGTCGCCATGTTTGGCGAAAAGGATTCCCACGCCGTCTACCTGATGGGCAAGCAGGATCTGACCCGGCTGGACGTCGTCAACTACATCTCGCACGGAATCAGCAAACGCGACGAAGATACGGGTGCGGAAGCGTCGAGCGCGCAGGGGCAGGCCAGTGCTGCGGCCGACGAGGAGAAATCGGCGCTCGCCTCTTATGCCACCAACCTCAACGAACGTGCCCGCGCTGATCAGATCGATCCGTTGATCGGGCGTGCGCTGGAAGTCGAGCGCACCATCCAGATCCTGTGCCGCCGACGCAAGAACAACCCGCTCTACGTCGGTGAATCCGGCGTCGGCAAGACGGCTCTGGCCGAGGGTCTGGCGCGCCGGATCGTCGAGGGTGACGTTCCCGAGATTCTGCTCGACGCCGAGATCTGGGCACTGGACCTGGGGTCGTTGCTGGCCGGCACCAAGTACCGCGGCGATTTCGAGAAGCGACTGAAAGCGATCCTCGCCGAACTCAAGCAACGGCCCAAATCGGTGCTGTTCATCGATGAAATTCACACCATCATTGGCGCCGGCGCCGCGTCCGGGGGTGTGATGGATGCATCCAACCTGATCAAG
Source organism: uncultured Wenzhouxiangella sp. (assembly GCA_964623655.1). GTDB lineage: Bacteria > Pseudomonadota > Gammaproteobacteria > Xanthomonadales > Wenzhouxiangellaceae > Wenzhouxiangella. The sequence goes on along the minus strand of CAZUTZ010000091.1, from coordinate 4,599 downwards.
CCGGTGCTGGCCAATGGCGAGCTGCGCTGTATCGGATCGACGACTTTTGAAGAATACCGGGGTGTCTTCGAGAAGGATCGCGCGCTGGCGCGTCGCTTCCAGAAGATCGACATCGTCGAGCCCAGCGTTGGCGAGACGATTGAAATACTGAACGGGCTCAAGCACCGCTTCGAGGAACATCACGGCGTGGAATACAGCCCCGAGGCGCTGGAGGCGGCGGCCACCCTGTCGGCCCGCCACATCAACGACCGTCACCTGCCCGACAAGGCCATCGATGTGATCGACGAAGCCGGCGCGCGCGAGCGCCTGAAGGATGAGTCCGAGCGCGTCGAGCAGCTGGGCGTTCACGAAATCGAAAACGTGGTGGCGCGGATGGCGCGGATCCCCCCGCGTCAGGTCTCGCGCTCGGACCGCGACGCCCTGAAGACGCTGGATCGGGACCTGAAAATGGTCGTATTCGGCCAGGACGAGGCGATTACCACGCTGGGGGCGGCGATCAAGATGTCGCGCTCCGGCCTGGGTGACGCGGAACGGCCGATCGGCAGCTTCCTGTTTGCCGGGCCGACCGGGGTGGGCAAGACCGAAGTCACGCGCCAGCTGGCGATGACCCTGGGCATTGAACTGGTCCGCTTTGACATGTCGGAATACATGGAAGCGCACACGGTTTCGCGTCTGGTCGGTGCGCCCCCGGGTTACGTCGGTTTCGACCGCGGCGGGCTTTTGACCGAAGCCATCACGCAGACACCGCATGCGGTGCTGCTGCTCGATGAGATCGAAAAAGCGCATCCGGATGTCTACAACCTGCTGCTGCAGATCATGGATCACGGCAAATTGACCGACGCGAACGGGCGCACGGCTGATTTCCGCAACGTCATCATCGTCATGACCACCAACGCCGGCGCGGCGATGGTCAACCGTCGCGGGATCGGCTTTACCAAGTCCGATCACAGCTCCGACGGCATGGAAGCCATCCGGCGCCAGTTCACGCCGGAATTCCGCAATCGCCTGGATGCCATCATCCAGTTCCGCTCGCTGCCGCTCGAAGTCATCCTCAAGGTGGTCGACAAGTTCCTGCTGGATCTGGAAAACCAGCTCGCCGACAAGGGAGTGTCGCTGGAAGTCTCAGCCGGAGCGCGCGAGTGGCTGGCCGAGCATGGTTTCGACGAGCACATGGGTGCGCGTCCGATGAAGCGGGTGATCCAGGATCACATCAAGCGACCCTTGGCCGATGAGCTGCTGTTCGGCGGCCTGTCTGAAGGCGGCGGCGAAATTTTCGTCGATTTGAACGAGGCGAAGGAAGGCTTGACTCTGGACGTGAAAGCGCAAGTCGCCAAGGAGCCGACGGAGACACCGTCGGACGTCTAGGTCTTGATGGGGCGGGGTGCCGATGCACTCTGCATCGGTATACCGTCGGCGGGGCGGTGAGCCTGCGGACTTATTTCATTCGGTAGGTAATGCGGCCCTTGCTTAAATCGTAAGGCGTCATTTCCACCTTGACGCGATCACCGGTCAGGATGCGGATATAGTTTTTGCGCATGCGGCCCGAGATGTGGGCGGTAATGATGTGTCCGTTGTCGAGTTCGACCCGGAACATGGTATTGGGCAGGGTATCGAGCACCTTGCCTTCAAGTTCGATTACGTCGTCTTTGGCCATGAAGTCTTTATGAGTCAGTGATCCGTTAAAGCGGCGTTATTGTGCCACTTCTGGGCACGGAAGCAAGTGACGAGCGCATTTTCGGCGGCAAAAAATGGTGACTCGTGGTCATTCGGGGATCTGGCCGGGGAACCGCAGCTGTTCCGGCCGGAAACCTTCTGCAATGCGGTAGTACAGCGTCTGGATGGGTTCGCCGTCGCGATGGACGACTCGCCTTTGAAGGGGCCCCAGGCCGATGACCGCGTCCTCCAGCCAGGCCTCGTCAATCAGCCTGGAACGGGTGTGGAACAAGATCACCGGACGGTCGGGGTCGGTGTCACGATCGAACCAGAGCTCCCACATCGAGCCGCTCATGCCGATCAGATTCTGCGCCGTGATCTGATCGTGGCGCCCGTCCGGGTGATGAAAGGCCAGCGCCGCAGCATCGCCCCATTTACTGGTTGCTGCCAGAATCGGTTCGCGCCCCGTTTGTTCGGTCACCTCCTGTTCGAGTCCTGCCAACTCCTGCGCCAGCTCCGGCCAGCCCAGATAGCCGGAACCGAAATCGGTGGTGCGCGTGCCCGGGAGCCCCAGCGTCAGGTAATGCAGCAGCAGGCCGTAGGCGATGACCAGCAGCACGACAGACGGCGGCCAGGCGCGAATCAGGACGGCGTGCAGGCGGCTGACGGGCTGACGCTCTGGCCAGATCGGCCAGGCCAGGGTGGCCATGATCATCGGCAGCAGCGCGATCCACGGCGGCAGGCTCCAGTGGAATTTGACCACCGAAAAAGCGCCGTAGAGCGCAAACACGGCCAGCGGCACGGCCGTCATGATCAACATGAAACGCCGCTTGCGCGCTTCGGGTTCAAGCGTGCGGCGGATCCGGCCGAACACCATGAAGCCGGCCACCGCCACCACCGGAGAAAGCAGCAGCACGGCATAGACCACGACCAGGTAGCTGGAAAAGTCGGGGTTTTCGACCAGCCTGCGGGAGCCCTGGAAAACAAATGAAGCCCACTCGTTCTGCCAGTTCCAGACCAGCACCGGCAGAAAAATCAGCGTCGACAGCAGCGCGGCCAGATAGGGCTCAGGCCGGAAAAACCAGCGTCTCGCCCGCGGATCTGCCAGCATGAAGATGAAAGCCGCCAGCGCCAGCAGGGCGATGGTGTATTTGGCCAGCAGGCCGAAGCCCATGGCCAGCCCGAGTCCAAGAAAGGCGCGCGGTTCGTCGTCGATCAGGGATCTTTTGAAATAGTAGAGGGCTGCGGCCCAGGCCACCAGCATGGGCGCATCCGGCGTCATCAGGATGCCGGAGACGGCAAAAAACGGCAGCACGGCGAAAGCCAGGACGCACAGCAAACCGGTGGTCCGGCCGCCCATGGTCTCGCCGTAGCGGTAGAAGTAATAAGCCCCGAGCAGCGTCAGCGGAATCAGCAGGGCGCGCACGCCAAGCGGGGTGTCGCCGAAAAACCAGGTGCCGGCGGCAACCAGCCACGCCACCAGGGGCGGGTGGTCGAGATAAGACAGCGCGAGTTCCTGGGCGTAGACCCAGTAGTACATTTCGTCGGGAATCAGCTCCACCTGACCCATGTAAAGGATGCGCAGCACCAGCATGTAGGCCAACAGACCCAGGGCAGCCAGATGCCAGCGCACCCGCGGGATAACGCCCGAGGCTGTGGAGGCGAACACGTAAAAAGCCGAGCCCAGGTAATTGACCCCGGCGGTGACCGCAATGGCCGGGAAAATGGCCAGCAGGGGCGGCAGGCCGAGTTGTTCAACCAGCAGCACCAGCACACCGCCGCGGATCATCAGCGCTAGCACCGCGACCACCAGGAATCGGGCGTAGCGCTGTCGCAGCGGCATGGGCGCGTGATTGTCGCCGCGAAAAGTCCAGCGGTAGTTCAGCCCGAAGTTGGTCAGCGTGGCCAGCACGAAACCGGCGATATGGGCCGCACCCAGCCCCTGGCCGGTTCCCATCATGGCCTGAAACACGATCAGGTCGACGACCATGCCGGTCAGTCCGACCAGTCCGAACTTCGAAGCGCTGCCCAGCGAGACCCGGCCGCCGGCCAGCCAGGCCAGGCGCTTGAGATAGGTGACCTGCTGGGCTAGGCCCAGCTTGGATTCGCCGTGGCGGCGGTCCTCGAAGCAGATCGGCACCTCGGTCGTGCGAATCTGATCACCGCCCTGGACCAGAAGCTCAAGCAGGATCTTGTAGCCGGCGGTGTGGGCCGGCAGCATGAGCAGGCGTTCGCGCGAGGTGGCAAAGTAGCCGGCCATGGGGTCGGCCACCTCGGTAAACGGCCAGGCGAGCACGGTGGCGGCGCGTGAAGTCAGGTGCCGATGCCATGGCCAACCCAGCGTTCGACCGCCCGGGGCATGGCGCGAGCCGATGGTCACATCGTGGGTGCCGTCGAGCAGGGGTTTGATCAGATCGGGAATGCTGCCGGCCGGATGAGAGCCGTCGGCGTCCATCACGACCAGCCAGCGGCCGCGCGCGGCCTTGGCCCCTTCCAGCACGGCGCCGGACAAGTCCGGCTTGCCATCACGCTCCACGACGGTGACGTCCAGGCGATCCGACCAGGCCCGTGCCCGTTCCGGAGTGCCGTCCGAGGAGGAATCATCGACCACGATGACCTCAAAGCGAAAGCGCGTCGACAGGGTTTGGGCAATGGCCGCAAACAGCGAATCGATGTTGTCGGCCTCGTTCAGCGTCGGGATGACAAGACTGATTTCGGGACCGGGAATGGAAGACGCCATGGTCTGGGAGCCGGCCGATGCCTGCAAATACACAGCCTCGTATTGTCGCCGATTCACGCCAACGGGGCAGAGCCGCGCGCGAGGTTCGCTGATCGGCGAGAATCCGCTTCAAACCTCTTGACACGCACAGCGAAGTGCCTACAATGCTCGGTTCTGACGCGGGAATAGCTCAGTTGGTAGAGCACAACCTTGCCAAGGTTGGGGTC
>CAZUTZ010000090.1:0-9247 GCA_964623655.1 uncultured Wenzhouxiangella sp. | reverse complement strand
GCCTTTTTCCAGATCGGCGACCAGAATCTGGCCCGGGCCGAGTCGGCCTCGTCGCAGCACGTTTTTGGGCTGAACGTCGATCACGCCGGTCTCTGATGCAACGATCAGCGTCTGATCGTCGGTCAGGGTCCAGCGCGCCGGGCGCAGTCCGTTGCGGTCCAGGGCGCACACGGCGTAGCGACCATCGCACATCACCAGCCCGGCCGGCCCATCCCAGGATTCCTGGTGAAAGCTGAAGAATTCGTAGAAGGCGCGCAGATCGGCATCCAGGTTCTCGGCGGTCTGCCAGGCCGGCGGCATCAGGATGCGAACGGCGCGCGGCAGCGACATGCCGCCGACGGTCAGCAGTTCGAGCATGTTGTCCAGCGAACTGGAATCCGATCCGTGCATGGAGACTGGGGTATCGATTTCGCCCAGTTCCGGCAGCAGCGGCGAGGCCAGCTGGCTGCGGCGGGCCCGCGCCCAGTTGCGGTTACCGCGGATGGTGTTGATCTCGCCGTTGTGCGCCAGCATGCGGAAAGGCTGGGCGAGTTCCCAGGCCGGCAGCGTGTTGGTCGAGAAGCGCTGATGAAACACGACCGCCGAGGCCCGCATGGTGGGATGGCGCAAGTCAGGGTAGAACTGGTCCAGAAATTCGGGCATGACCATGCCCTTGTAAGACAGCGTCCGGCAGGACAGGCTGGCGACATAAAAGCGCTCGTCGGCCGCGGTCTGGCCTTCGCACCGGCGCCGTGCGGTGTACAGACAACGCTCGAATTCTGCCTCTTCCATGCCCGGCCGGGCATTGACGAAGATCTGTTCGATCAGCGGCTGCGTCTTGCGGGCCGGCTCGCCGCAGGCCTCCGGATCAACCGGAACCTGCCGCCATCCGGCCGGGCTCAGGCCGGCCTCGCGCAGGGCCTCTTCCAGTCGATCGCGCTGGGTGCCGGCATCCGGCTCAGGGCCCAGGAATACGGTGCCTGCGGCAAACAGCTTCCCCACCTCGAGTCCGGCCGCCTCGGCCGCGTCGCGCAGAAACGCTTCGGGTTTTCGAATCAACAAGCCGCAGCCGTCGCCGGTTTTCCCATCGGGCGCGATGGCGCCTCGATGGGTGAGGCTGCACAGGGCTGACAGTGCGTCTGCAATCACCGAGGCATTGGGCTTGTTGTCCAGACGCGCGACCAGGCCGAACCCGCAGGAGTCCCGCTCGAAGTCTGGATGGTGTAGCGTATCGAAACGTTTATTCACAGCTATGGCCTTGGATCGGACTGCTAGGGAACCCTTGAGACTACCTTACAGCGTCTTAATGCAGTGCGAAAAAAAAGAATCGATGGTCAAAAAATCGTGAAAAAAGCAATTTAAAATTAAAAATCAGGGATTTGAAATGGCCAAACGTAAACGCAAGGAACCCAGATCATCCGGGCAGAGCGGCCCGAGACGGCGAAAATATGCGCCCGACTGGTCGATCGTCATACTGGCCGGTCTGGGGATGCTGGTCACCGGCTACCTGGCCATCACGGGCATGAGCACCGCCTCGCCGTTGTTCTGCGCCGAGGGAAGCGAGTGCGATCTGATCCAGCAGAGCCACTGGTCGCTGCTGTTCGGCATTCCCGTGGCGATCTGGGGCTTTTTGCTGTATGCCCTCATTGCGCTGATTGCCGGCCTGGGCAGACCGCGACTGAAGCGCTGGCAGCGCCTGTGGCTGCTGTCGTTTTTCGGCACGGTCTTCAGCCTGTATCTGACGGCGGCCGGCTGGCTGTCGCTGCAGGCCCTGTGCTTCTGGTGCCTGATCTCGCTGGGCATTATCAGTGCGCTGTTTCTGCTGCTGACCTTCCGTCGGCCCGAATCCGCGCCGGGCATGCCCTGGGCCGGCTTTCTGGCCGGGCAGGGCGCCATGGTCGCGGTGGTTCTCGTGCTGCTGCACGCGTTCTACGCCGGCTGGTTTCAGCCGCCCGAAGACCCCCGCCTGCGCGACCTCGCCCTGCACCTGGATCGGGTTGGCGCGGTCTATTACGGCGCGTCCTGGTGTCCGAGCTGTCAGGAACAAAATCGCCTGTTCGGCCAGGCGGCGCGTCACCTGCCCTACGTGGAGTGCTCGCCGGGCGGTCGGGGTGGTGGCGTGGCCTTCGAATGCGTGGCCAATGAGATCGACACCTATCCAACCTGGGTGATCGGCAACCGCCGCTTCGAGCAGAAGATGACGCCCGAAGAACTGGCCCGGCGGTCGCGTTTCGACTGGGAGGGCTGGCAGCCCGAAGATGAATGACAAAGCCGCTGTTACGCTGTAACGCCATGTTCTTCAAAGACGTTGAACCATTCAACAAAGATCCAAAGGAAATCGAGCCCGATGATTAGACTGCTGGTCCTGGCCCTGCTGCCGCTCAACGTTTTCGCTCAGACCCAGACGCCCTACGATCCGCTGGCCGTTGCCGAACTGCCCGGCCTGGTCTACGAACAATCCCTGTATCCGGGAGACGCCGACCACGATTCGGCCATCCCGGAGCCCGGCGACTATCTTGGTTTTCCGGTCGGCCAACGCACGGCGACTTCGGCCCAGATCGACGCCTACAGCCGAAAGCTCGCCGAAGCCTCTGACCGCGTCGAGCTGGTTGAATACGGCACCACCTTCGAGGGCCGGCCGATGGTCTACCTGGTCATCTCCAGCCCCGAAAACCTGGCTCGCAGCGAAGAGGTCCAGGACGGCATGGCGCGCCTGGCCGACCCGCGTGGTCTGGGCGCCGGGGAACGCGAGCAACTGCTCGCAGATTTGCCCGCGGTGGCCTGGATGGCCTACTCCATCCACGGCAATGAAAGCTCGGGCTCGGATGCAGCGCTGGCGGTGATGTATCACCTGGCCGCCGATCGGTCGCAGACCACCGCGGACCTGCTCGACGAGCTGGTTGTCATTGTCGACCCCAACATGAATCCCGACGGTCGCGAGCGCTTCATGAACGCCCTCGACCAGCACCGCGGCCGGCACCCGAACGTGGACGATCAGTCGCTGCTGCACACCAGCCACTGGCCGTTCGGGCGCGGCAATCACTATTTGTTCGACCTCAACCGCGACTGGATTTACGCCCGTCATCCAGAAACCCGAAGCCGCATGCCGCACATCGCGCGCTGGCGGCCAATGCTGTTTGTCGACGCCCACGAGATGGGGGCGCAGGACACCTATCTGTTTTCGCCGGCGCGCGAGCCGCACAACCCGCATCTGCCGCCGTACCGGCAGACCATGGGTGAAGTGTTCGCCGACGACCAGGCCGCCGCTTTCGACCGCTACGGCTATCCCTATTATTCCGGCGAGTGGCACGAAGACTGGTATCCGGGCTACACCGATGCCTGGGCCTCGCTGCGCGGCGCGCAGGGGATTCTTTACGAGCAGGCTCGCCTTGCCGAAGACGGCGTGCAGCGGCCCACCAACCTGATCAGCTACCTGCAGTCGGTGCATCACCAGGTTCTGTCCACCTTCGCCAACCTGGAAACGCTCAGGCGCGAGCGGGCCAACATGCTCGAACAGTTTGCCGCCGACCGGGCCGAAGTGGTTTCGCCACGCGGGCCTTACAGCAACCGCAGCTTCGTCATCCTGCCCAGCGACAACCAGGGCCGGCTGAACGATCTGCTGGACCTGGTGCATATCCAGAAATTCGAGATTCATCGCCTGACTGATGAGGTACGGGTCTCTCGAGCGGTCGATCAGCTGGGCCGCGAGCTGTCCAACCAGACGCTGCCGGCCGGCAGCCTGGTGCTGCGCAATCGTCAGCCGGAAGGCCGACTGCTGGCCGCCATGTTCGAATTCGACCCGCACCTGTCCGAAACCGCGCTGATCAACGAGCGCGAGCGCATTCTGCGAGAGGGCCGCAGCACCATTTACGACACCACCGGCTGGAACATCAGCATGATGTTTGGCCTGGAAGCCCTGACCGTGCCGCAGCATCTGACCTCGAACCTTGAGCGCGTCGAGCCCGGCGAGAACACGGAGCCTGACAACGCTGCAGCAGACGATGCCGGCGTGGCGCTGGTCGTTTCCGGTGCCGATGATCGCGCCAATGCCCTGGCCGGGCGACTGCTGCAGCAGGGCCTGCAGGTGCGCGCCGCCCGCTCGGCTTCGCGCCTGGACGATGTCGATCTGCCGATCGGCTCCATTGCGGTGACCCAGGACGACAACCGCCAGCTTGATGACTGGCGCGATAGCGTGATTCGGGTCGCCGACGATCTGGGCGTGCCTGTGCATGTGGTCGGACACGGCCGCGCGCCCGGTGACCTGGCCGACCTGGGCGGCCGGGAGTGGCGCGTGCTGCAGCGACCCGATGTGGCCGTGATCGGCCGCGGCTCGACCAACATGCTGGATTTCGGTGCGGTGTGGTACCTGCTCGACCATCGGCTGGGACTGCGCCACAGCCATCTGGACGAAGGCCGTGCCGGCCGCATGGACCTGCGTCGCTATAACGTCATTTATCTGCCCGAGCGCTGGGCCTGGGGCGGCGGTGGACCGCTGCCGTCGGCTCTGCAAGCCCAGCTGGAAGACTGGGTGCGCGCCGGCGGCACGCTGATCGCGGCCGGCAGCGCAGCTCGTTCGCTGATGAGCGGCGATGAGCCCTGGATACGGACACGCAGTCTCGAACAGATCATCGAAGACGACCTCGAGCCCTATCAGGATGCGCTTTACCGGGAGTGGCTGGCGATGACCGAGCCGTTGCCGGAAAACACCTGGGCTCATGAGGCCTCGGCCCAGCCTCTTCCCTGGAGTGATACGCCTTCACTGCCGTCCGCCGACGAGCGTCAACGCCGCGATCAATGGCAGCGTCAGTTCATGCCCTCGGGCGCGCTGGTGGCGGCGCGCGCCGATGCGCACCATTGGCTCAACGCCGGCGGCAACGACTTTCTGACCGTGCTGTTTTCCAACTCGCCGATATTGATGAGTCATGCGCCGGTCGAGGCGCCGCTGCGAGTCGGGGTTTACGGCTCGGCCGACACCCAGGCCGATCTGGTCGGCTGGGCGCCGGTGCCGGAAGGCCAGGCGCTGCATGTACGCGCCGGTGGCCTGCTGTGGCCTGAAGCGCGCGAACGCATCGCCTCGGCCGCCTGGGTGACGCGCGAATCCGTCGGGCGCGGCCAGGTCATTTTGTTTGCCCATGCCCCCGCTTTCCGCGGCGCGCAGCTCGGCGCCATCCGCGTGCTGGAAAACGCCATGATCCTCGGACCCGGCATGGGCGCCAGCGCGCCGATCGAGCTGCCCTGAGCCGGAGCTTCAATCCCTGAGGTGAGCCACGATGCGGAAGCGGACCAGCAGCTCATCGCCCACCGCCAGTGCACCGCCCAGTGCGCTGAACGGCTCCATGCCGAAGTCGCTTTGCAGAAAGGCAAAGCGACCGGTCGCGATCAGGCGGTCTTGTGCGAGGTCGAGGCTGATCGGCACGGTCAGATCGCGGCTTTGATCACGCAGGGTGACGCGCACATCCAGGTCGGGCTGAAATCTCGGTCCGACCAGGTTCAGGGAGCGGATATGGATCGTCGGGTGATTGCTTGCGTCGAGGACCTCGGCGGAGAGCAGGTTTTCGCGCGTATCCTCGATGGCGCCGTCGGGCAATTCGGGTGAAAACCCTTCGGCGACGCGCCAGTCCGGCTTGTCCAGCACCAGATCGTTTACGCTGACGACCAGCTTGAAGGCCGAATCCATCCAGTCCTCGGCGACAATGACGCGACCGCTCAGGACCGGTCCGCCCAGCACGTGCGGGTGGCCGAAGCGCGCCAGGCGACCGGCCGATTCCACGACGATGCGCAACTCTGATGCCTCAGTGTCAACAACGAATTCCTGCCCGGCGGGCCATTCGGGTTCAGGAGCTTCGGCCGGTCGGGTGGCATCGATTTGGCGCGGAGGCGGCGTGGTCTGGCAGGCGACCAGCAAAATCCCCAGCAAAAGCACCCACGCTGACCGTGCCTTGACCATGCGCCGATTATCGTTCATGTCACTGTTTCCGCGAATGGGTCGATGAGCATACCGCTGCGAAATACAGCAAACCGTTACGGCCTGGTCAGCCAGCTCTTTCACTGGCTGATCGTCGGGCTGATCCTGTTCCAGTACACCTGGGCCTGGCGCATCGACAATGCCGAAGGATTTCGGGTTCGGCTGGAGCTGGTCACGCAGCACAAGACCATCGGCATGCTGTTGCTGGGGCTGGCCGTGATCCGGCTGATCTGGCGACTGTTCAACCAGCCGCCGCCGCTGCCGGCAGGGATGGCGCGCTGGGAAGTGCTGTCGGCCAGGGTCGGGCACGCGCTGCTCTACGCCCTGATTTTCGCGCTGCCGCTGAGCGGCTGGCTGTATTCATCGGCCGCCGGCCTGGGCGATTTCTGGTGGGGGCCGGTCGACTTCCCCAGCCTGATCGGCAGCTCTGAGGTGCTGGAAGACCGATTTGGTTTGCTGCACCAGGTCCTGGGGGTCAGTCTGGCGCTGGTGGCGGCCGTTCATGTGGTTGCTGCCTTGCGTCACCACTTTTTGCTGAAAGACATGGTTTTGAAAAGGATGCTGCCGATATGGCCCAAAAACGATTCCTGATTTTCGCGGCACTTTTGCTTTGTGCCGGCACGCCGCTACAGGCTCTTGCCGCTGAACAGTGCTTTCGCGCCGACGCCGACAGTGGAGAGCTGAATTTCCGCGGTGAAGCGGACGGGACGTCGTTCAGCGGTTTTTTCGAGGACTTCAGCGTTCGCCTGTGCATGACAGACGAGCAGCTCGATACGGCCGATATCGAAGTCACCATCCAGATGGCGGACGCCACTGTCGGCAATCGACAGGGCGATGAGGCATTGCGCGGCCGCGACATGTTCAACGTCGACCAGTTTCCGGAGGCCAGCTGGCGCAGCAATGAGATCGAAGCCGCCAACGGCGGCTACCGGGCTCACGGTGAGCTCAGGATTCGTGACATCAGCGCCGAGCAGGCGGTCAATCTGAACCTGGAACGCGACGGCGACCAGCTGTGGCTGAGCGGCGATGGCGAGATCATGCGCCTGGATTTCGATGTCGGGCTGGGCGAATTTGAAGATCCTGACTTCATTCGCAACCGCATTGACTTGCGCTTCGAGCTGCAGCTTGAGCCGGAGGAATAGGATTCGCGTGGCTTTGTATAGCGAGCCGATGGCAGAATAGCGACGGCTTCAGCATTCGGGAAGGTGGTATCCATGCGAGGTTTGGCTTCCATTGTGGCGGTCGTATTTGTGGGTTTGAGCGTGGCCGCGCTCTGGCACACCGGCCAGACGCAGCTCACGGCGGCCGATATCAGCAGCGAGCACGAACTGGTCTTTTTCTCGGCTCCCTGGTGCGGCCACTGCGACCGGGCGCGAATCTGGCTGGATGCCCAGGACGTCGACTACCTGGAAATCAATATCGAAAGTTCGACTGACGCGCATGATCTGTGGCGCGAAGCGGGTGGCCGTGGAGTGCCGCTGGTGCTGGTTGGCGAGACGCGGATTGCCGGATACGCGCCGGCGGCTTTTGCCGATGCGCTGAAAGTCCAAGCCGAACGCTAGATCAGACCGTGCGCCGCGCGGGCGCAGCGAAGTCATGGGGGCGTGGCGTTGTGCGCACACGATGGCCCGGTCAGGCTGATGATCCGTGAAGCGAGCCCAGGCGCTGCCGGACTTCAGCCGCCTCACCGAGGATCAAAAGCACCAGCAGATCGCCCGGCTGTGCGGCGGCCAGGGCCAGCTCCAGCGCTTCGATTTCGGTTTCGACATGGTCGATGGCATCTGGCGGGCAGCCGCAGCGCAGCAGCTCGTCGCGCAGCACGCCGTAGACCTCATTGCGCTCGCGTCCGCGCGCGTACTGGGCCAGTTCGGAGATGATGACCTGGTCTGGCTGAAAGGCCCAAACCGCTCGCGCGCAGTGGCGTAACAATTCATCGGTGCGGTCACCGGCCTGGGCGAAGGCAACCCGGCGGCGTTCGGCCGGCAGGCCAGCGGCCAGTTCGGCCATGGCCGCAATGGCGTGCGGATTGTGGGCGAAGTCGACTAAAACCCGCACGCCGTCGACTTCGTACAGATTGCCGCGGCCGGGATTGTCTTCCTGGCGCATGCCGGTCAGGCCGGCGGCGATGGCGTCCGGTTCAGCCCCGAGGCAGGAGCAGAGCGCCGCCGCGGCCAGGGCGTTGGCGATGTTGTGGCGGGCCGCCCCGCCCAGGCACAGCGGGATGTCCTCGACCCTGCAGAGCCGCCGGCGTTGCCCGTCCTTGTCGCGAATCAGCCAGCCATCATCTGGCCTGAATTCCGCGCGACCCTGGTCCGGGTCCAGACTGAACCAGACCACGCGACCGGCGTAGTCTCTGGCGTGCTCTACCAGCCGCTGGTCGTCGGCGTTGAGCACCAGATGACCGCTTTTGGCAACCGCGCGGCTGACGATCCACTTGATCTCCAGCAGCTCGGCCAGCGTGCTGGAGCCGAAATCGCCCAAATGATCCGGGCCGATGTTGGTGATCAGCGCGGCATCAGCCTGCGCCACGCCTAAGCCCCGGCGCAGCAGGCCGCCGCGCGCGGTTTCCAGCACGGCGGCGCTGGCTTCGGTCTGGCGCAGGATGGTGCGAGCGCCACCGGGTCCTGCGTAGTCGCCCGAGTCCAACTGGCGCTCGTTCAACCAGATGCCCTCGGTGGAGCTCAAACCCACTTGATGTCCGGCCGCGCGCAGAATCCGGGCGCACATGCGGGCCGTGGTGGTCTTGCCGTTGGTGCCGGTGATCATGGCGATGGGGATGCGGCCGGCCGCGTCCCAGTCGACCGCGTCCGGTCGCGGTGGGTGCGCCGACGGCCAGACGCGGGCGGTGGGGCCGAAGCCGACCGAAACCTCGTCGTCGTCCCACAGAAAAGGCGCTTGCCGTTGATCGGCCTTTCGCTGCAGCTCCAGCAGGGCCGGATTGGCTTCCTCTTCGGCGCGCTCGGTGATTTCTGCCACAACCGCTTCCAGCGGCTCCGGATCACCCGGGTCGGCATAACGCTGCCAGGCCGCCTCGGCCAGCGCAATTCCCGCGTAGAGCCGATCAATCGGACCGTCGAACGCGAGGCTGAACCCGCCGACACGGGACTTGAGGCGGAATTCAGGCGTCTCCCAATGCATGTGGCGATGCAGGTCGAGGATTTCCGCTCGCAAGGCAATCTGGATCCGGTCGGCCAGCTCGGCCTTGCAGGCAATATCCATTACCACCGAAGGCCGATCCCACAGAAGATTGGGCCCGGGCAGGCGTCGGCAGTCGAGCAGTTCCATTTTTCTCGGTCCCGCTTA
>CAZUTZ010000089.1:0-9279 GCA_964623655.1 uncultured Wenzhouxiangella sp. | reverse complement strand
TCCATGTAGCGTCGGGCCAGTTTGCCGATGGTGGTGGTCTTGCCGACCCCGTTGACGCCGACGGTCAGGATCACAAAGGGTTTTTTGTCCGGGTCCACGGCCAGGAAGCGCTCGGCCGGCTCGATCAGATCGTACAACTCGGCCTGGACTGCCGGCAGCACTTCGGAAGGCTCGCTGACGATGCCCTGCTTGATGCCTTCGCGCAGCCGTTCAATGATGCGTGTGGTCGCGCCCACGCCCATGTCTGCGGTCAACAGCGTGGTCTCGATTTCCTCGACCAGGTCTTCATCGATCCGGCTGGCCTGGCCGATCAGGCCGAACAATCCCGACAGGCTGGAGCGGGTGCGCTGCAGGCGCGCTTCCAGCGGGTCCACGCCGGCTTTTTCCGACGGGCGGACGGCGGTTTTTTCAAGGCCGGAGCCGGCCTTCTTGCGGCGGAATATGGAGAACATGGCGCCGGTATGCTATCACCATGACAGGCAAGCTTCGTATCATCGCAGGCCAGTGGCGCGGGCGCAAACTGAGTGTGCCTGACCGGCCCGGTTTGCGGCCCACCGGCGACCGTGCACGGGAGACGCTTTTCAACTGGATCGGACCGCGAATCATCGGTGCACGAGTGCTCGATCTTTTCGCCGGCAGCGGCGTGCTGGGGCTGGAGGCGGCGTCGCGAGGCGCTAATCGGGTGGTCATGGTCGAGCGTGACCGGCTTGCCCTCGAGGCCCTCCGATCCGGCCCCTTGCGCTGGCCCGGCGCGGAAGTGATCGAAATCGCGCAAGCCGATGCCCTGAGCTGGCTGAAACAGGCTTCTGGGCCGTTCGACCTGGTGCTGCTGGATCCGCCGTTCGATTCTGGCTTGCTGGAGCCGGCGCTGGAGGCGGTATTGAACGGTCCAGGACTGCTGGCCGAGCGCGCACTCGTTTATGTCGAATCGGCGCCAGCGCAGCTGCCGTCGACCTGGCCTGAACATGTCGAAGTGGTTCGCCAGAAGCGACAGGGCCAGGTCGTGCTGACCTTGCTCGAGTCCCGGAAAGCGCCGGACGGACGGCTATAATCGCCGGCTGGGACAGAACCGAGTGTCTTCATGGCGACCCCTGATATCGACTACAGCATTGCGATTTATCCCGGGACATTCGACCCGCTGACCAACGGTCATACCGATCTGGTGGCGCGAGCTTCGAAGATGTTTGCCCGGGTGGTGGTGGCGATTGCCGAAAGCCCGCACAAGCAGCCCGCTTTCAATCTGGCGCAGCGGATTGATTTGTGCCGGCACGTCCTGGCCGAAGCGGAAGTCCGGGGTGTGGAAGTGGTCGGATTCGACAGCCTGCTCGCTGATTTTGTCGCCGAGCGGCAGGCCGGGGTGATCTTGCGCGGGCTGCGCGCCGTTTCGGACTTCGAGTACGAATTCCAGCTGGCCTCGATGAACCGCCATTTGGCCAAGGACGTCGAGACCGTGTTTCTGACTCCGGATGAAAAACACAGCTTCATTTCTTCCACCCTGGTCAAGGAAATTGCTCGACTCGGCGGCGACGTCAGGAAATTTGTCCATCCCCGGGTGGCTGAGGCGCTCCAAAACCGCTATGCCGGCTGATCGGATTGATTCATGACGCGTAAAGCCGTTTTTTCACTCCACGCGCTTGCTGTTCTGGCAGCGCTGATTTGTTTCGCTCCGGCTCATGCCGGACCCGGCCAGGTCGCCGTCTCCAGTGCGCATGAACTGGCGACCGAAGCGGGGCTGGAGATCCTCGCCGAGGGCGGAAACGCTTTCGACGCCGCCGTTGCGGTTTCGGCCGCCCTGGGCGTGGTCGAGCCCGGCTCGTCCGGCATCGGCGGCGGCGGCTTCTGGCTGCTGCATCGGGCCGCAGATGATTTTTCCGTCATGGTCGACGGTCGGGAAACCGCGCCGCAGGCGGCCACCTCGGACATGTACATCGACGACGACGGCCAGGTTGATCGTGATCTGGCCACCAATGGTCCGCTGGCTGCCGGCATACCGGGTTCTCCGGCGGCGTGGGTGCATCTGGCCGAGCAGTACGGATCTTTGCCTTTGGAAACGCTGCTGCAACCGGCGATTCGCCTGGCCGAAGACGGCTTTCCGGTCAATCGGCAGTATCAGGCGCTTTTGAATCTGCGCGCCGAGGTGCTGCAGCGCTGGCCGGAGACTGCGGAGATCTTCATGCCCGGAGGCGAGATTCCCGCAATCGGGGCCGTCATCCGCCAGCCGGACCTGGCCGAGACCCTTCGCACTCTGGCCCGCGAAGGTCTTGACGGCTTTTATCGCGGCCCGGTGGCGCAAATGCTGGTCGAAGGCGCGCGGGCCGAAGGCGGAATCTGGACGCTGGAAGACCTGGCCGATTACCGGGTCGTCGAGCGCGAACCGGTCCGCACACGCTTCCGCGGTTATGAGCTTTTGACCGCAGCGCCGCCATCGTCCGGCGGCCTCGCCATCGCCCAGATGCTCAATATCATCGAGCCTTTCGATCTCGATGAATTGAGCCGGGTCGAGCGCGTCCATCTGCTGGTCGAGGCCATGCGCCGCGCTTATCGTGATCGCGCGCTGTATCTGGGGGATCCGGATTTCGTCGAGATTCCGACAGAAATGCTGCTCAGCCCTCACTATGCTGCGGGGCTGCGCGCCGGGATTCGCCTGGACAGGGCCACGTCTTCTGCGGCACTTGCGGCCGATCCCGGACTGGCGCCGGAAGGCGACCACACGACGCATTTCTCGCTGATTGACGCCGAAGGCAACATGGTTTCGGCCACGCTGACCATCAATCTCGCCTTCGGGTCCGGTTTTGTTGTGCCGGGCACCGGTGTGCTGCTCAACAACGAAATGGATGATTTCTCGGCCGCACCGGGTGTGCCCAACGAATACGGGCTGATCGGTTTTGACGCCAACAGGATCGAGCCGGGCAAGCGCATGCTCTCGTCGATGAGCCCGACCATCGTCCGATCAGACGAACGCGTGGCGATTCTCGGCACGCCGGGCGGTTCGCGCATCATTACCATGGTGTTGCTGGGTCTTCTGGATTTCATCGACGGCAACGGACCGGAGTCCTGGGTCGAGACGCCGCGTTTCCATCACCAGTATCTGCCCGACGAAATCGAGGTCGAGCGCGGCTGGCTGACGAGCGAGGAAATCGCCGAGCTGGAGGCGCTGGGCCACTCGGTCAGCGTGCGTTTCAGGCCCTGGGGCAACATGCATGCGGTGATGTGGGATCGCCGGACAAATCAGCTGGAGGCCGCGCATGACCCGCGCTGGGATTCCGGCTCGGCTGAGGTTCGGGAGTGATGTTTTCAACCGCAGATGAACGCAGATGAGTAGCCGACGAAAAAAGCGCAAGCAGCGGCCCGAAGCTTTTCCTTTTACGGCCATGGTCGGCCAGGACGAGATGAAGCTGGCGCTGATTCTCAATGTGATCGACCCGAGCATCGGCGGTGTGCTGGTCATGGGGCATCGCGGCACCGGCAAGAGCACCATCGTGCGCGCCCTGGCCGAAGTCCTGCCTTCCATCGAGCGGGTACCCGACGATCCCTACAATCGCTCGGTCGCGGACTACCTGGCCGCCGAGCGACCGCGCGTGGGGCGGCGGTTGATGAAAGCAGAAGAAGTCGACGCCGAGACCTTTCCGGTGCCGGTTGTCGATCTGCCGCTGGGCGCGACCGAGGACCGCGTCTGCGGCACCATCGACATTGAGCAGGCGCTGACTCAAGGGGTGAAGTCTTTCGAGCCGGGGCTGCTGGCCCAGGCCAATCGTGGTTTTCTGTATATCGACGAGGTCAACCTGCTCGACGATCACCTGGTCGACGTGCTGCTGGACGTGGCCGCGAGCGGGCGTAATGTCGTCGAGCGCGAGGGCATCAGCGTGCGCCATCCGGCACGCTTTGTATTGGTCGGCTCGGGCAATCCGGAAGAGGGGGAACTCCGCCCGCAGCTGCTTGATCGATTCGGTCTTTATGCCCGCATTCTGACCATCAACGACCTGGACGCGCGGGTGGAAATCGTGCGCCGGCGCCGGGCCTTCGATGACGATCCCAAGGCCTTTTTCAAGCGCTGGAACCGCAAGCAGCGCGCGCTGCAGCGCAAGATCGTTGCCGCCCGTGAGCTGCTGCCCAAAGTCGAGCTTCCCGAAGAGATCCTGATCGAGATCGCCCGGCTTTGCATGCAGCTGGACATCGACGGCCACCGGGGCGAGCTGACCATCACCCGCAGCGCCCAGGCCTATGCCGCCCTGCAGGGCGAGGAAACGGTCTCGCGCGAGCACGTGCGCGCCGTCGTCGGCCTGGCCCTGCGCCATCGCCTGAGAAAGGACCCGCTGGAAACCCTGGACGCCGGCGAGAAGATCGAGCGTGAATTGGCTCGGGTATTCGGAGAAGATCCAGAAGCCTGATGCTTCGCTTTCCCGAGATCATCGGCATGGACCTGGCGCGCCAGGCCCTGCTGATGCTGGCCGTGGACCCGGCGCTCGGCGGGGTGGCGCTACCGGCCGCGGTCGGTTCGGGCAAGTCCACTCTGGCGCGTGCCTTTGCCGATTTGCTGCCGTCGGAAACGCCGTTTGTCGAACTCCCGCTGAACGTGACCGAAGACCGCCTGATCGGCGGCATCGACCTGGAAGCCACGCTGGCCTCGGGCGAGCGGGTGGTTCAGCGCGGGCTTCTGGCGCAGGCGCACGGCGGGGTGCTCTACATCGACGCCATCAACCTGCTCGATGCCGGCGCAGTGACCCAAGTCATCGACGTGCTCTCGCGCGGCGAGGTGCTGGTCGAGCGCGAGGGCTTGAGCGAACGCCATCCGGCACGGTTCATGCTGCTCGGCACCTGGGATCCCGGCGACGGCGATGTGCGCATGGGCCTGCTCGACCGCATCGGCCTGATCGTGCCGCTGGCGGCGCAGGGTCAATGGCAGGCGCGGCGCGAGATTGTCGAAACCGTCCTGGCCGCGGCCGCGCGGAATGCCGGGCCGGAAAGCGGGGACCGGCACGGCATGAGCGAGGTTCTGGCCCTGCTGCGCGAGCAGGTATCGCAAGCCCGCGAGCGGCTGCATGCCACTGAATTGAGCGAGGACCAGATGCGCACCCTGGCGGCGACGGCCATGGCGCTGGGCGTGGAGGGCAATCGCGCCGATGTCTTTGCCGCTCGGGCGGCAAGAGCCTCGGCCGCCTTGGCCGGGCGGGCGGAGATCGGCCAGCAGGATCTGGAAACCGCGATAAAGCTGGTCTTGATGCCGCGCGCCACCTGCATCCCCGAGCGCGAGGAGGCCGAGCCACCGGCTGCAGAGGAAAGCGCCGAACCCGCCGAGGAACAAGCCACCGACGAGGCGACATCCGACGAAGCCGCGGCCAACCAGGACAGCGCGGAGGCGCCGTCGCCCGAGCCGGATATGGACGAGCCGCCGCCGGAGGATTTATCCGGAACGCCGGAAAATCTCGCGCCCCCGGATCTGCTGCAGGATCTCTTGCTGGAAGCCGAAGACACGGAAATGCCCGAAGACCTGCCCTCGGTTTCGCTAGCCCACCGCGCCCGCAGCCGCTCCGGCAGCCGCGGCGAGGCCCTGAACCACCGCCGGGGTCGCTTTGTTCGCGCTCGTCCCGGCACACCGCGCGAGGGCCGCATCGCGCTGATCCCGACCCTGCTGGCCGCCGCGCCCTGGCAGGACAGCCGCAAAACCGAGGCTGCCGCTCGTGGTCGGGTGCTGCGCGACGGCCTGATGATTCGCGGCGAGGATCTGCGCATCCGGCAATACCGCGACAAGTCCGGCACCCTGTTCGTGTTCCTGGTCGACGCCTCGGGCTCCATGGCGCTGAATCGCATGCGCCAGGCCAAGGGTGCGGTGGCCAGCCTGCTGCAAAACGCCTACGTGCATCGCGACCAGGTCGCGCTGATCGCCTTTCGCGGCCAGCGCGCCGAAGTGTTGCTGCCGTCTTCGCAAAGCGTGGACCGGGCCAAGCGCGAACTGGACGTGTTGCCCACCGGCGGCGGTACGCCGCTGGCCTCGGCGCTGCAGGAGGGCCTGGAACTGGCGCGCCAGGCGCGTAGCCGGGGCATTTCGCAGGTGACTTTCATCCTGATTACCGACGGTCGCGCCAACGTGGCGCTGGCCCAGTCCCGCGATCCGACCGCGCCGCGCCCGGAGAAATCGATCATGGAAGGCGAGGTTGCGGCACTGGCTGAAGCCACGGCTTCGGCCGGTATTGCTGCCGTCGTTGTGGATACGCAGGCCAGGTATCTTGGCCGCGGCGAGGCCGAGCGGCTGGCGGGACAGCTTCAGGGCCGGTACTTTTATCTGCCGAATGCGCGGGCGGAGCAGATCGTTGAGGCTGCCTTGGCGTAACCGCAAGACCCTCTGACCGACCATCATCAGAGTTTGGATGTCTGGCGGAAAAGACGCAGGAGGCCCCTTGGGCGTTCTCGCATCGGCTTGCTCGTCTGGCTGTGGCAAGCTAACCTGCGCTTAAGATTGATAAAAGCGCGACCGGGTTGGTCGTCGCCTCGGGGAAGACAAAGGATCAAGCATGCCGCAACACCGTCCGCGTTTCTGCGCCATTGTCGGTCTTGAGCAATACAGCACCCGGCTCTGGCGAGACGTCCGCGAGACCCTCGCCGACGAGATTGATCTGACCCAGTGGAGCGATGAAGACCTGGCGGGGCAGAATCCGGCGACCGCTGCATCCATTTGCGAAGCCGACTGTCTGTTTGTCAGCCGCATCCAGTTTATCGAGCAGGTCGAGTGGCTGAGCGAGCAGCTCGGGCCAACGGGGCGCGAATCCAAGACCATCTTCGTCTATGAGTCCATGCCCGAGGCCACCCAGCTGACGCGGGTGGGTCGCTATGAGGTCAAGGCCGGTGGCGGTAGCGGCATGCCGAGCATGGTCAAGAAAGTCGCCAAACTGCTGGTGCGCGGGCGCGACGAGGATGCCCTCTACGGCTACACCAAGCTGATGCGCATCATGCGCAGCGTCCTGCCGCTGGTGCCCAACCGGGCGCGCGACTTCAAGAACTGGCTGCAGGTGTTTGCCTACTGGTCGCAGCCGACCGAAGAAAACATCTGCAACATGTTTCGCCTGATCCACCGTGAATATTTCGACGGTGCAGGCAAGGTCGGCAAGGTGGTTGACGTGCCGGGTATGGGGCTTTACCACCCCGACGCGCCCGACTATTTCACCAGCCTGAAAAGCTACAAGCGCTGGGCGAAAAAGCGCGGCGTCAATCTGGACAAGGGGCAGAAAGTCGCGCTGCTGTTTTTCCGCAAACACCTTCTTCAGGAGCGCGGCTATATCGACGACACCATTCGCCGGCTGGAAGCCGCCGGCATCGCGCTGCTGCCCGGCTTTGTCATGGGCATTGAGGGGCATGTGATGGTGCGCGACTGGTTCATCGCCGAAAAACCCGATCTGCTGATCAACATGATGGGTTTTGGCCTGGTCGGTGGGCCTGCGGCTTCGACCAAACCGGGCGCGGCCGCCGAGGCGCGCAATCAGATCATGGCCGATCTCGATACGCCGTACATGGTCGCCCAGCCGCTGCTGATCCAGGGCTTCGACGCCTGGGAACAGACCGGCATGTCGCCGGTGCAGACTTCGTTTTCCTATTCGATACCGGAGATGGACGGGGCCATCTCGCCGGTCACGCTGGGCGCGCTGGACGAGGGCGGGATTCGCACCGTGCCCGACCGACTCGACCGGCTGGTCGAGATCGTGCAGGGGCAGCTCAGGTTGCGCGCGACGCCCCGAGCCGAGCGCAAGCTGGCGTTCATTGTTTATGACTATCCGCCTGGGCTGGGCCGCAAGGCGACCGCCGCGCTGCTGGATGTGCCGAACAGCCTTCTGGCGATGCTGAAACGATTGCAGGCCGAGGGTTATGACACCGGTGAATTGCCCGAAAGCCCAGAAGCCCTGTTCCAGCAGCTCGACGAGGCCACCGACGCATCCAGCCAGCCGGGGCGAGGTGAGGCCCTGACCGTCAGCCGCGAGCAGTTCAAGAAGCTGACCACCGGCGATGAACGCGAACGTGTCGAAGCTCGCTGGGGCGGTTTCCCGGGCGATATCGCGCCGCTTGGCAGCGAGGCCCTGTTCCTTGGGGGCTTGCGCTTCGGCAAGGTGTTCATCGGCGTTCAGCCGCGGATCGGCGTGCAGGGCGATCCGATGCGGCTGATTTTTGACCGCGAGGAAACGCCGCATCATCAGTACCTGAGCTTTTATCGCTGGATTGCGCGCGAGTTCGACGCCAGCGCCATGATCCACGTCGGCATGCACGGCTCGGTGGAGTGGATGCCGGGTTTGCAGACCGCGCTCAAGTCCAGCTGCTGGCCTGACCGGATGCTCGGGCAAACGCCGCAATTCTATCTCTATCCCAGCAACAACCCCAGCGAGGCGGCAATCGCCCGGCGCCGGGGCCTGGCCACCATCGTCTCCCATCTGGTCCCGCCGCTATCGCGCGCGGGCTTGTACAAGGAATTGCCGGCGCTGAAAGACCTGTTGGCCGACTGGCGCGAGCGCGGGTCGGGGGAAGAAGACACCGCCACGGTGGAGGCGGCGGTGATGCAGAAAGCCGAATTGTTGAACCTGACCGACGACTGTCCGCGCCGCGAGGACGAGAAATTTGCCGAGTATGCCGGGCGACTCTACGGCTACCTGCAGGAGCTGGAAAACCGACTGATTTCCAACGCCCTGCATGTCTTCGGCAACACTTCGCCGGTCGACGCGCAGCGTGTCACCCTGAACGAGACCTTGAAAAACCGCCCTGTCGGCGACGAAACCCTGGCCACGGTGCTGCTCCGGCTTGGCGGCAAGCTGGCCGATTTCGGCGAATACGAAGGCCTGATGCGCCGGGCCCGCCAGGGCGAGGCGCAAGCGCTGGCCGCGCGCGAATGGCTGGAGCCGGCCTGCGAACGGTTCATCGGCGACTGCGTGCTCGGCGAGACCGGGCCGGCGGCCTGCGTCGAGTCAATCGCCGGCACCGCGCCGCAGGCTGAAATCGCGGAGGCGCTGGAAACTCTGGTCGCCGAGGGACGGAACCTGATGTCGGCCCTGCGCGACAACGCCGGCGAGCTGGATGCGCTGGTCCATGCGCTGGATGGTGGTTATCTGCCCTCCGGTCCGGGCGGCGACCTGGTGCGCGACGGGGCGGCCATCCTGCCCACGGGTCGCAATCTGCACGCCATCGATACCTGGCGGATTCCGTCGGAGCTGGCGTTTCGTCGCGGGGTGGCCATTGCCGATCAGCTCATCGAGCGGCACCGGGAAGAAAACGACGGCGCCTGGCCGGAAACCATCGCCCAGGTGC
>CAZUTZ010000088.1:3724-9338 GCA_964623655.1 uncultured Wenzhouxiangella sp. | reverse complement strand
TCAGCCGAACCGCCGATGTCGCCAACCATGATGATGCCCTGAGTCGCGTCGTCTTCCTGGAAAAGCGCCAGGCAGTCGACGAAGCTCATGCCGTGGATGGGGTCGCCACCGATGCCGATACAGGTGGTCTGGCCGAGACCGGCATTGGTGGTCTGGAAAACGGCCTCGTAGGTCAGGGTCCCGGAGCGCGACACGACGCCGACCTTGCCGGGCTGGTGAATACGCCCCGGCATGATGCCGATCTTGCACTCGCCCGGCGTGATGATGCCGGGACAGTTGGGCCCGATCAGGGTGACGTCTTCATAAGCCGCCAGGGCGGCCTTGACGCGCATCATGTCCAGCACCGGGATGCCCTCGGTGATGCAGACGATCACGCGAATGCCGGCGTCGGCGGCCTCCAGAATCGCGTCGGCGGCGAACGGCGGCGGGACGAAGATCATCGAGGCGTCGGCGCCGGTTTCCTCAACCGCATGCTCGACCGTGTTGAAAACCGGACGGTCCAGGTGTTTCTGACCTCCCTTGCCCGGCGTCACACCGCCGACCAGCTGCGTGCCATAGGCAATCGCCTGCTCGGAATGAAAAGTGCCCTGGGCGCCGGTGAAGCCCTGGGTGATGACCTTGGTGTCTTTGTTAATCAATACGCTCATTGCTTTTTGTCCTTCGGGCTCAGGCTGCGGCGGCTTCGACGGCCTTGCGCGCGCCGTCGTTGAGATCATCGGCCGGGATGATGGCGAAGCCGCTGTCGGCCAGAAGCTTCTTGCCTTCATCGACGTTGGTGCCTTCCAGGCGCACCACTACCGGCACATCGACATCAATGTCGGCCACGGCATTGATGATGCCCTCGGCAATCAGATCGCAGCGCACGATGCCGCCGAAGATGTTGACCAGGATGGCCTTGACCTTGTCGTCGGACAGGATCAGCTTGAAGGCTTCCTTGACCCGCTCGGCGTTGGTGCCGCCGCCGACATCGAGGAAGTTGGCCGGCTCGCCACCGGCCAGCTTGATCACGTCCATGGTCGCCATGGCCAGGCCGGCACCGTTGACCATGCAGGCGATGTTGCCGTCGAGCGTGACGTAGTTCAGATCATGCCGACTGGCGGCCAGCTCGGTGGGATCTTCCTGCGACTCATCGCGCATCTCGGCCAGGTCCTTGTGGCGGAACAGCGCGTTTTCGTCTGCGTTCAGCTTGGCGTCCAGCGCGATCAACTGGCCTTCCTTGTCGATGATCAGCGGGTTGACCTCGATCAGGCTGATGTCTTTTTCCATGAAAAGCTTGTACAGACCCGCCATGATCTTTGTGATCTGACCGACCTGCTTCGCGTTCAGGCCCATGGCGAAACCGATCTGACGGCCCTGGTAAGGCTGAAAACCGGCGGCAATATCGACCACGGCGGTGTGGATCTTGTCCGGGGTCTCGGAGGCGACCTGCTCGATATCCACCCCGCCGGCGGCAGAACCCATGAAAACGACCGCCTTGTGCGCCCGATCAACCAGTGCGCCCAGGTACAGTTCGTGCTCGATATCCAGCGCCTCGCAAACCATCACGCTGTTGACCGGCAGGGCCAGGCCGGCCGTCTGATAGGTTTCGATCTTCATGCCCAGCATGCGCTCGGCATGGCTGCGCACTTCATCGAGATTGGCGGCAAACTTGACGCCCCCCGCCTTGCCGCGCCCGCCGGCGTGGACCTGGGCCTTGACGACCCACTGGCTGCCGCCAACCTGCTTGGCCGCCTCGACCGCCTCGTCGACCGTGGTGGCCAACTCGCCTTTCTGCACTGGAATGCCGTATTCGGTAAACAGCGCCTTGGCCTGATACTCATGAAAATTCATTCTGGATCCCTTGGATGAGATGAATGGGGTGAACAACGAACCTCGGGCAGGCGATCAAGCCGCGCCCAAACCGCTCTATTGTAAACGCCGGTCAGCTGCATTTTTCAACCGGTTCAAGGGTAGACTGAGGTTGGCGGCTTGAACAGTTGCCGGTCCAGCCACCGTCCGCTTCACAAAACTCGGAGATATCAGTGCAGGCCTTGTCCAGTCCAGCCATAGACGAAGGACTGATAGCGCGATCTCTGCCCTATCTGAACGGATTCCGCCTGTTCATCGCGGTCGGCATGGCTGCGCTCGCTATCGGTCCGTTCATTGATAGTGTTCCGCAGGGGTACCGCGTTTTTCTGGCACAGGCGGCGGCACTGACCTATGTAGGCGCGGCCGTTATTTTTATCTTTTTTCAGCTGCGGCGCCAGATTCAACCATCGGAATTAGCTTCATTTTCGCTCGCAACCGATCTGATTCTCGTCGGAATCCTGCTGCACTGTTTCGGTACGCTTGAAAGCGGTCTGGCGCTGCTTTTGTTGTTCAGCGTCGGCATATCGGCACTGCTCCTCCCGATTCGGGTCCCGCTTCTTTTCGCTTCATTGATCACGATCGGCTTATTGGTTGATACGGCGGTGGCCACCGGCGGCGACCTGGCTGAGGCGTCCTTCTTTGTAGCTGCATCCTACGGAATTGCCGCTTTCGCTACCGCCACGGGCGCCGCGCTACTCGGGAATTGGGGGCGTGGCTACCAGCTTCTGGCCGAGCGCCGCGGTAATGACCTGGCCAATCTCGGCCGAGTCAATGAGCTGATCATCCATCGCATGCGGTCCGGAGTTCTGGTGGTCGACCAGGATGACCAGATCAGACAGATGAACGAATCAGCCCGCTACCTGCTGGGCAATCCGCCCCTCAAGGAGCGAGACCTGAGGAGAATCGCGCCGCCGCTGCATGAACGGTTGCTCAAATGGCGCGACACCGGCGAGGCACCTGACGAAGGCATCGTGCTGCAGGCAACCCAGGTCGCCATTGTGCCCGACATGATGGAACTGCCCGGGCTGGACACCCCGGCCACGCTGATGTTTCTTGAAGACACCTCGGTGGTCAGTCGACGCGCGAGGGAATTGGCCCAGGTTTCGCTGGCGCGACTTTCGGCGAGCATCGCGCATGAAATTCGCAACCCGCTGGGCGCGCTCAGTCACGCCGCCCAGTTGCTCAATGAGTCTGAAGATCTGCCGCCGGCCGATCAGAAACTGCTGAACATCATTCTCAATCACACGGCGCGGATGAACGACATCGTGGAAAGCGTGCTCAAATTGTCGCGCCGCGAGCGGGCGCGCATCGAGTCAATCAACTTGACGACCTGGATTCGAAAACTGGTTCAGGAATTTGCTGCTTATCAGGGCTTACCCGACAGTCATTTGCGTGTTGAGGTACCGTCGTCTTCGATCATCGTTATGATTGATCCGGGCCAACTGACCCAGGCCGTGTGGAATCTGATGCAGAATTCCGTAAAGCACGCTCGCACTGGCGATCAACCGCCGGTCATCACCGTGCGCGTTAGCCCAATCCGCGGGCACCGCGAAGTGGCCTTGGATATCATAGACGATGGTCCAGGCATCCCGCTGGATAAGCGATCGCAGGTATTCGAACCATTTTTCACCACACACAAGCAAGGCTCGGGGCTGGGTCTCTATCTGGCCAGACAGCTGTGCGATGCCAACCAGGCGCCCCTGGAATACGTGCAAATCCCCAAAGCCGGCGCCTGCTTCCGTATTCTTCTGCGCCGTCCCGATGCTTCACAGCCATCGACTTTTGAGAGAAACATCAAAGACGGATCAACCTTAAGGAATCCTGCATGACTCTTCCGCGAGCCCTTGTTGTCGACGACGAACCGGATCTCCGTGAACTACTGGATATCACGCTCAGCCGCATGGGTTTGGAGGTCGAGACGGCAGAAGATTTGTCATCGGCCCGTCGCCAGCTGTTCAGTAATGGACCGTTCGCGCTTTGTCTGACCGACATGCGCCTGCCGGACGGCAACGGCCTGACCCTGATCCAGGAAATCAACCGCGACCATCCGGAGCTCCCGGTCGCCATGATCACCGCCTACGGCAAGGTCGAAGATGCCGTCACGGCGCTCAAATACGGCGCATTCGACTTCGTCTCCAAGCCCGTCGACCTGACCGTCTTGCGCAATCTGGTGCGCAACGCCCTGCAGACCCATAAAGACGAGATGGAGAAAAAGGCCGACCGCCCGGCGCGAGCGCCGGTCCAGGAGCCGGTCTCGGGCGCAACGGATACCGCGCCCGACCGCAGTGAGCCCAGCGAAAGCGAGAACGCGCTGCTGCAACGGCGCCTGATCGGCACGTCTGCGGCCATCCAGAAAGTCCGCCGCACCATTGTCAAACTTTCGCGCAGCCTGGCACCGGTGATGATCTCGGGCAATTCCGGCACCGGCAAAGAGCTGGCCGCACGGCTCATCCATGACCTGGGGCCACGCGCCGATCAACCCTTCATCGCCGTCAACTGCGGGGCGATCCCCACCGAGCTGATGGAAAGCGAATTCTTCGGTCACGTGCGCGGCTCTTTCACCGGCGCCGACAGCGACAAGGAGGGCCTGTTTCAGGCGGCCAACGGCGGCACCTTGTTCCTGGACGAAGTGGCGGATTTGCCGCTGCACATGCAGGTCAAATTGCTGCGCGTCATTCAGGAAAAAACCGTAAGGCCCATTGGCGGGCGAAAGGAGCTGCGCATCGATGTTCGCATCCTGTCGGCCAGCCACAAGCCCTTGAAGCCCCTCGTCGAGTCCGGTGACTTCCGCAACGATCTGTACTACCGGCTCAACGTGATCGAGCTGCACATGCCGTCGCTGCGCGAGTGCCCGGAAGACATTCCGCAACTCGCGCTGCATTTCCTGAAGTCGATCGCCGACCAGTGGAACGAACCGGCACGCGATTTGAGCGACGATGCCATCAAGGCCTTGTCGGCGCATCCTTTCTCCGGGAACGTCCGCGAACTGATCAATATCCTGCAGCGGGCGGTCACGCTGGCCGAAGGATCGGTCATTACCGCTCAGGATCTCAGTCTGGAGGCCGAGCCGCCGCGCCTCGAACATCCCTCGATGCGCCCGGATGAACGTAGCCTCGATGACTACATTGAAGACGTCGAGCGCCAGATCCTTGAAAACGCCTTGAAAGAAGCGCGCTACAACAAAACCGAAGCTGCTCGCCAGCTCGGCATCACCTTCCGTTCGCTGCGCTACAAGCTGAAAAAATACGGAATCGATTAAACCGGGCCGGATTTAGCCGGATTTCGGAAAGCTTCATGACCGTATGCCACAATTTAAATGTTGGCGCGCAGACTGGATCTGCGGCGTCATGCTGTGACCAAACTACCGGGACATCATGAGTACAGCAACCCCCTTGTTCGACCGCATCGAAGATGATGCTCTGTTTTTCAATGACCTACCTGCTGAAAAGATCGATCGCGATAGGCTGATCGACCAATTCAGACTGGTGCGCCAGACCAGCGAGCGCATGGTCGAAGGCCTGAGCGCGGAAGACCAGAACCTGCAGTCCATGCCTGACGCCAGTCCCCTGAAGTGGCATCGGGCGCACACCACCTGGTTCTTCGAGACTTTCCTGCTCAAGCCGCACGCCGGCGGATACGTCTCGAGCAACCCGCAGTTTGCCTACCTGTTCAACTCCTACTACAACGGGATCGGCGAGCAATTTCCGCGGCCGCAGCGCGGCCTGATGTCGCGCCCGAGCAGCGAAGAAGTCAGCCGCTACCGCGA